>JAIRUN010000008.1 GCA_031254365.1 Treponema sp.
CCAGCATCTTTCTTTGAACAGCCGCTTACGCTTAATGCGATAAGGACTATTCCCATAATTAAGAGAATCTTTTTCATCTTTTCCTCCATAAGAAATTTGTTTACGAATGTCAATTATGACATAGATCAAACAAAAAGGCAATACCATTTTGAAAGAAATTCAAAATTTCCCAAAAATTCTCTTTTTGGGGGTCAGAGGCTGGTTTTCCTGTAAAAACAGGTACTTTTTAGGTATCTTATAAGGAAGAAAAGCCCCTAAAAACCAGCTAAGGCACTACTTTCCGCAGATCATATTCCACAATATCAAGGGCTCCGAGTTTTTTCAGCCGGGGAATAATCTCTGGAACTTCGTGCTTTTGTACCGCGATTTTTACCGCATAGCCTTCATCGCCGAACAGCGGGGCAACGGTGGGGCTGCGCATTGCCGGAAGCCCGTTTACCACTGCGTCAAAAATATCTTTGGGAATATTCATTTCCAGCATCACCCGGTCGCGGGCATCAAGAACCGCGCGGAACAGCATGGCAAGCTCCTCAATGCGATTCTTCTTCTCAGGATCGGCAAGGGCCGCATGGGAAGCGACAAAGCGGGTGGATGATTTAAGAATAGTGCCGATGATCGCGAGGCCGTTGTCCCGCAGGGTCTGGCCTGACGAGGTATTGTCAATGATCATGTCTGCGTCATCCGGCGGGAATACTTCGGTAGCGCCGTAAGTACGCAGGATGCGGTACTGATAGCCTTTGGTTTTGAGCCAGCGCTCCGCGAGATTCACATATTCAGTTGCCACCACGAGTTTTTTGGAACGGAGAAATTCCTCATCAAAAGCCTGGGGAACAGCCGCCACGATTTTTACCCTGTCTAAACCCAGATCGAGGATTTCCGCCACATCCGCGCCGCTTTCTTCTATCCAGTCAATGCCGGTAAAACCCGCGTCATGGCTGCCCATTTCCAGTAACTCGCCCACGTTCTGCGGTTTCATGATCTTCGCGTCAAGCCAGTCAGTGCCCAGCGTTGGCCGGTAAGTCCGGTCAGCCAGGGCAATGGGAAAGCCCGCTTCGGTAAAAAGACGGGCTACATTGTCAAAAATCCGCCCCTTGGGGATCAGTATTCTCAATTTATCCGGTATACTTGCTGAGTTTTCCAAGAGATTCGATCCTCCTAAACAAGAAACTTGAAAAAAGCAATAGTCTTGAGTATTATATAGGCAAAGAGGGAAACAATACAATGGGAAGAATCAAAAGTGCGCTGGAAATCGCCCTGGAGCGCACCGAATCGGTAAAAACGGATAAAGCCAGCATTGGCCTGTATGAAGCAAAACAACAGGGAAAGCGGCTTGCCAATGCCTTTCTCGCCGGCTCTACCGATTCTGCGCACAGCTTTGAAGATGAATTAAAGAAAGCGCCCGCCGAAATGCGGGAAAGTCTGAAGCAGGGAATCTTTGATGTGCTGATTTCCCAGATTAACCTTCCCCTGACCCCGGACGATGAGCAGCGCATTGCAGCCGTGGGCAAGGGCCTGCAAATGATTATCAATAACAATCATTTTTCCGCAATGTACAAACAGTTTATGCAGTTGCTCTCCCAATACCTGAATGAATCTTCCCAATACGAACAGGCAATCCGCCAGCAGTACGCGCCCAAACTCCGCCAGAAAGAGGAAGAACTTTCCCGCCGCATGGGCAGGGAAGTCCGCATTGATCCCTTTCAGGACCCGGAATTCGTGGCTTTCTATAACCAGCACATGAACGCCCTCAAAGGCAACTACCAAACCGCCGTGGATCAGGTGCGAACCGAGGCAACACGGCTGTGGGAAGAACGCGGTTAGAGGATCACATAACCGGGATCACTCAAACATCTTAAAATTTCTCAGTTCAAATTGCTTGTTGGTGGCCGCGCCGGTTACCTGGAATAATATTTCGTAGATGAGCGCCTTATTGAAGGCAGAACCTTCACCCCAGGCTTTGCCAAAACCCGGCGATGTAAAATTGACCTCAAGTTCTGTCCAGTTACTCGCGTTGGAGATGGAACCCCAGCCATTGCTATTGTTGTTTTTATAAATCCATGCGCCGGCATCGCCGCCGCCTGTCAAATCATTCAAAATGATAATTTGCCAGTTTCCGGTAGACTTGTACTCAAACCTGAAGCCTTTATAAGCGCTTGCGTCAAAAGGGTTACCCGCCGGTGCGGATAATTTGCCTTGCACCGTTTCAGCGCTCGTACCGGAAAAAGAGATAGAATCCGCGTCCACTGTTACCGTTATCTCTCCCTGAGTTGCCTCAGTAGCCGTAAAAATTTCCATCAGGTCGATTGCGGGTGTTTGCTCTTGTTCCTTTTCTTTCTCCTTACTCTCAGTCGGACACCCGGCAAAAACCAATGCCAGCACCATAAGAAGCGCGGTAATCCATAATAATTTCTTCATAATAAAGCCCCCTTGAAAAAATTTTACCATAATTATACCAGACAAGAAATATAAAGCAAGCAAAAAAACACCGGCAAAATCAGGCCGGTTCCAGCCTTGACAAAAAATATACATAAATAGCATGATTGTATAATGTCGGTGGCTATTTCACTGAAGGCGGCATCTTTGCGGTTTTTTTTTGAGAATCCCATCTTTTTATCCTCGGTTTCGAGTTTGTTTATTGCCCAGCTTTTGAAGGCAGTGATTTATGTGCTGAGTGCCCGCCGTAGAAGGACGCGGGAGCTTGTTGAAATTCTCGCGTGGCGTACCGGAGGGATGCCCTCAAGCCATGCGGCACTGGTTTGCGCTTTGTCCACCTCAATTGCCTTTGCCGAGGGGCTTGCATCAAATTTGTTTGTATTTTCCCTGTTTTTTGCCATGATTATACTAAGGGACGCTATGGGAGCGCGGCGTTCAGTGGGTTTGCAGGCCAGATCCCTGAATCTGCTGGGGAAACAGGCGGCTGAAAAGACGGGGCTTGATTTTCACGCGGTCAAGGAAATCCGGGGCCATAGCCCGATTGAAGTAGTGGTGGGAAGCCTTTTGGGGGTTTTTATCGCCGCTGGTTTCAGCCTGCTTTAGCAGATTGAATCTTCCGGGCAGCGTGGCAGGATAGGGCAATTTTATCTTCATGACATTTATCCGTTCTGTACTGGCCTTGCTTCTCCTTTCCCTGCTGGGCGGGGCCGGACTGCTTGCCCTGGGTACTATGCTGATACCTTCATGGCAATATGGCGGCTACGCTGTGTTGATATGCAACGAGGCTGTTCCTGATCGTGATTTGCGGGAACGTCTGGCATTCCGCGGCCTGGGGGAATCGCTTATATCAGAATCTTCCCAATGGGTACTGCTTGACGCTTTCGGCGGCCTCGAACAGGTTCCCCTGGACATATACCCCAGCCGTATTCTCCCTTTTGATCCCCGCAACGATGGATATGCCGAAAGGCTGCGCTCATTTTTTGTGCGGGACGGAAAGCGGCTGGTTTTTATTCCCCGCGGCGCGGTTTCTCCGGGCAGTCTGGAAAAGCGAATCGCCGCGGCTATAGAAGGTATTCCCCATACAGTGGAACATCTTGGGCTTGGAAAACCGCTGGGGCTTTTTTTTGTGTTCTTTGGTTTAGCTCTCTGTATTCTTTTGCCGCTCCGGTTACTGAAGTCTCGTCCGCTGCCCCGCATGGGACAGTTCCTGCCCTGTCTGCCAATACTGGCCGCCCTTGTGCTGGACGGCGCGTGGGGTTTTGTGTTAGCCGCAATTCTCGCCGGATTTTTTGCGTTGCTGCGGGAGCCTGTGCTTGAATGGTTAGCCATGCTTCGCTATAGCCGCCGGCGCGGGCAGCAAACCCCTTCGCCTGAAACGGCGGATATACGGCAGCGGTTTTTCAGTGATGTATACGAGCCTTTCAAATCCCGCTGGCTGTTTTCGCTGTTATTGCTGCTCTGCTATCCGCTAATCTGCGTGTTTTCGAAAATTTCTCCGCTCATGGCAGCGGCAATTATTATTATGTTTGCCGGAATTATGATCTTTTCTTTACAGGTTTTTTCACAGCCCCGTATCCGTGATTACATCCGCTTTTCCCCGGTTCCGCTTTTGAAGCCGCCGTTTGGGTTTAGCTTTCTGTGGGTCATGTTCCCGTTTGGTCTTGCGGCGATTCTCGCGGCGATCATTCCGCTTTTTTGGACCGGCTCTCCCTCATTGGGTGCTGCTGCTGTTGCCGGGGAAATTATTATCACTGAAAATGAATACCAGACGCACGCCGCTTTTCAATCTTCATTTTCACGGCGTTCTCTGGATCAGAAGGACCGTATTCCCGGACAGGCAGGTTACGCAGCATACATTCTGGACGATGACGGCCTCGTAAGTCCCGCGCCATTTTCTCCAATGGAAACTACAGTCCTCTCTACGGATATTCCGCCATTCCCCTTAAAGCACTTAATGCATTTTCTGGCCGCCGCCGTTCCCGGACGAAATTAAATTTTCATCTTTTATTTCACCACGCTCCCGCAGATCACAAAGAATCTGCGCGTAAAACCGGCTGTCGATTTTATATTTCATCCGGTAGATGATGTAACTGGCGGCAATGCACAGCATGGGGAAGATCAGCATGGCGATCTTCATCATTATAAGTCCTGCGGCAGTTACATCCGCGGCTGTTTCAGCGTCTTTAATACCCGATACAATGATCACCGCGGAAACCACGCCGCTTGAAATCGCGCCGCCCATTTTGTTGATAAGGGGCTGGAGCGAAAAGGTGATACTGTCATTGCGCTTACCGAGTTTCCAGTGTCCGTAATCAACCGAGTCCGCGAGGAACATCAACATCAAAAGCTGCACAAAAGACTGTCCCACAAAAATCAGAACGCCGCCAGCGCCGATGAACAGCATCGTATGGGTTGGAGCGAAAAAGAAAATGATGTAACCGGCCGCGACCAGAATGATTGCGGCGGTAAAAAGCGTTTTGCGGTCAAAGCGCTTGCTGAACAGGGGAAAAATCGCCAGCGCGGAAATTTGCGATACGCCCAGTATGATGGCAAAAATCGAATACATCCCCTCATCGCCGTATGCGTATTTGAAAAAATACAGACCGAAACTGGCCGTTGTAACATAGCCGATCATAAAGAGAGACATGGCGATGGCGGTAAAAAACAGTTGATCGTTTTTATAAATAATACGCAGCAGTTCCCGCAGGGGAGTGCTCTGCTTCCTGTCTGTTACTACCCCTGATTCTTTCACGCCGAACAGCGTGATACACAGGCCGCCTGCCATGACAGCCGTTATTATAATCGCGAAAACAAAATAGCCTTTCTGCAAACCGCCGAAACGTTCTCCCAGCAGGGCGGTCAGCGGCACGATGCCGGCCACCACAAAAAACATTCCGATATTGGCGCATATCCGGGCGATGGCTCCGATCTTTTCGCGTTCTTTTTGATCGACACTGAGAACCGGAAGCATTGACCAGTAGGAAATATCGTGGGTTGTGTAGCTGATACCCCACATCAGGTAAAACACGGCGAATGCGCCGATAAACGCGCTGCCATGCAGATTAAAATCGGTAAAAAGGAGTACGGTAAAAATGGGTGATGTTATCGCTCCAACGGCGAGCCAGGGCTTGAACTTGCCCCAGCGCGTACGGGTGTTGTCAACAATAAAGCCCATCAGCGGATCAGTAAGAGCGTCGAAAATCCTGGCGGCGAGGATTATTCCCGCCACCCACCACAGTGTGCTGGTAGGAAGATTGATAACATCGGTAAGGTAGAAAATAAGATACATACTGACAAGTGAATAGACCATGTCCCGGCCAAAAGTGCCGAGGCCGAAGGTCAGGCGGTTGCGTTTTGAAATAGTTTGCATATTTCTGTTACTCCTTTGAACTGTTTTCAAATTATAAACCAGAGTCCCCAATCCCGCCAGCTATCAATTCTTGTCAGCCGCCTGCATACCCGCTTTACTCTTTACGGAATTTGATTTATTTTGAATAAACAAGAGGAGACGCTTTGTATGGATACCAATGCGATTATTTCACGGGCAAAAGATTATATCAGCAAAGAAAAAGATTCGGGCTTCCGCGCCGAGGTAGAAAAACTCGTAGCCGCTGAAAATTTCAAAGAACTGGAGGATCGCTTTTACCGCGATCTGGAATTCGGGACCGGCGGGCTGCGGGGGGTGATCGGCGGCGGCTATAACCGGATGAATACCCTTGTGGTGAAAAGCGCCACTCAGGGGCTGGCCACATATCTTATTAAGGCTTTTCCCGAAAAGGCCCAGGCAGGAAAACTTTCCGCTGCCATTGCCTTTGACAGCCGCCATTATTCAGCGGAATTTGCCGAAGCCGCCGCATTGATTTTTGCCGCCAACGGTGTCAAAACCTGGCTTTTTTCAGGTCTGCGTCCCACGCCGGAACTGTCATTCGCCATCCGGCATTTGGGCTGCGATACCGGAATTGTGGTAACAGCCAGCCACAACCCGGCCCAGTACAACGGCTACAAGGCCTACTGGAACGATGGCTCCCAGGTGATTTCCCCCCATGATACGGGAATCATCAACGAAGTAAACAATGTTACAAGCATTAAGGAAATGTCCCGTGATGAAGCGTTGAGCAAGGGCTTATTGAAAATTATTGATAAAGAAGTGGATGAACCGTATCAGGCAATGGTAAAGTCGCGGCTGTTCCGGCCTGACTTGATAAAGGCAAAGGCCGGGGAAGTAAAGATCGTATATACCCCGCTGCACGGAACCGGCGCGATGCACGTTGAGAAAGTGTTAGGCGATCTGGGACTAAAGGTAATCACCGTTCCCGAACAAAGAGAAGGCAACGGGGATTTCCCCACTGTGGCCTTCCCAAACCCCGAAGAAGCCGCCGCCCTTGACATGGCGATCAAACTGGGAAGCGCGGAAAAAGCCGATGTGGTAATGGCAACCGATCCTGACGCTGACCGCTTCGGAATTGTTGTTCCCAACAAGCAAGGTACATATACTCTGGTAACAGGAAACCAGATGGGCGTACTCATGGCGGATTATATTTTCCTTTCGCTGAAAGAAACGGGAAAGATGCCACAAGACGCCGCTATGGTAAACTCCATTGTTACAACCGGAATGCAGAAGCGGGTTGCGGCGCTGTACGGCGCTGAATGTGTTGAATGTCTTACCGGCTTCAAGTGGATCGCCGATGTTATGCGCAAATGGGAACTTGGCAAGGCCGCCGGTGAAGCAGGGGCAAAGACCTTTGTATTCGGCACTGAGGAAAGTTATGGCTACAATATTGAAACCGAAGTCCGCGACAAGGACGGTGTATCAGCCGCGGCCATTACCGCGGAAATGACTCTGTATTGGCGGAGCAAGGGCAAGAGCCTCCTTGAGCGGCTGGACGAACTCTATCAGTTATGCGGTTTCTGGCAGGAACTGGGTATTTCCAAATACTTCCAGGGGCCGGAAGGGCCGTCAATCATGAAGGGGATCATGGACAAGTACCGGTCAAATCCGCCCGCGACTCTGGGCGGCATTACTATTTCCAAAGTCCGCGATCTGGAAAAAGGCGGCGCACCTTCTTCAGAAGGCGATTTGCCCCCCAGCGATGTACTTCAGTTCTTTCTGGCTGACGGCACTGTGGTCAGCGCCCGGCCCAGCGGCACTGAGCCAAAGATAAAATTCTACGCAAGCTGCTGCGCGGAAGTTGGCTCAGGCGGGCTTGAGGCAGCAAAAGCGGAAGCGGCCCGCAAACTTGACGCGATCAAAAAAGACATTCGTTTAGTCATTGGGGACTAGTATTGGAATCCTTTGACTGGGCCTTTGCCGCTTTTGAGCAAGGGGCGGTTCTGACCGCGTTTGATATTGAAACCACCGGCCTTGACGCGCAGCGCGACCGGATCGCTGAATTCGGCGCGGTACAATTTGACCGGCACGGGGTCATTGCCCGTTACACAACGCTGGTCAATCCGGGGATATCCATGCCGCCTGAAGCGGGCAGGGTGAACAACATCACCGATGAGATGCTTGCCGGAAAACCGCCCATTGAAGAAGCGCTGCCCGATTTTCTCAAGTTTGTAAAAAACTCGATCATCATTGCCCATAACGCGCCATTTGACTGCGGCTTTGTTAACTGTAACCTTGAGCGGCTGTACGATGAAGGTTATGCGCCATTTCCAGCGCTGCCAAACAGAATCGCCGATACCCTGCCTCTAGCCCGCCGCCTGTTCATGGAATTGAAACGTCACAATTTACAGGACTTGTCCTCGGCGCTGGGGATCAGGGCCGAAGCCGCCCACCGCGCCCTTGACGATGCCCGGCTGTGCATGGAAATATTTTTGCAGTTAAAAAAAGCAGCGGAAGGAAAACAGTAATGGAAAAAATAAGAGCCGCCATTGTTGGTTTGGGCCGCATCGCCAGTCTGCTTGAGGAAGATACTCTCAGGGAAAAGCCCTGTACCCATGCCGGAGCCATTGTTGCCAACCCCGATTGTGTTCTTGTCGCGGGCTGCGACAGTGATGAAGAACGCCGAGGGCTTTTCGCGGAAAAGTGGCAGGTTCCGGTATATGCAGATGCCGCCGAAATGATCCGATCTCATGCGCCGCAAATTCTCGCAATCGCCACCCATCCGGACAGCCATTACCATTACTGCCGCGCTGCCGTTGATCTGGGCGTTCCGGCGCTGATCTGCGAGAAGCCCCTTGCTGATAATATCAGGGAAGCCCGCAAAATCGCCCGCCTCGCGGAAAACGGCACGGTTATTATCACCAATCACGAGCGGCGTTATTCGCAAGATTATATCCGCGCGAAAAATATTCTTGATGAAGAAAAGCTGGGACGCCTGTTAAGCGTTCAGGCGAATCTGTTTATGGGAAAAACCCGGCGGCTGGTTGATGTATTTTGGCATGACGGAACTCATCTTGCTGACGCAATCATGTACCTGTCCGGCATGACGCTGAAACACCGCCGGCGCTGGGGCGCGAAACTCAGCTCCCGCATTGGAACCGCATGGCTTGAGGGAGAACTGCGCGGGGGCAACGCGCCAATACCCGTCATTATCACACTTGGCGCAGAGCGGGATCATCTGGTATTTGAAATGGAATTTTCCTGCGAGAATGGCCGCCTGCGTATCGGCAACAATGTATTCGAAGTATGGGAAAGCGTCCCCAGCCCTTACGCTGAAAAGTTTCGCTCCCTCAAACGAACCGGCGATGTTTTTGAAGGCCCCACCAATTACTTTGTCAACATGGTACAAGATGCCGCCGCCTGCCTCCGTGAACCTGGCCGCCAGCCCCGCTCAAGCGCTGCCAGCGGCCTGCGGGTGATCGAGTATTTACACTCAGTGAAAGCCTGGACTTGAAGGCCTGGACTTGAAGGTTTGATAATGTACCAAAAATGTGTTACATTATTTTAGTAAAAAAATATAGAAAGGATATAACCCTACTTAAGAACCATTCACCACGCGCACATCACGCTGCGGCAGGGGGACATGCAGGCCGGCTTCTTCGATTTTTGTTTTTATAATCCGCATCTGATCCCAGTAAATGTCCCAGTAATCCTGAATGGGAGTCCAGGCGCGGATGGTGATTTTTATCGAACTGTCCTCTATGGACTGGAGGATGACCTGGGGCGCAGGGTCTTTGAGGAATCTGGTTTCCGCGGCGATAATATTCTGCATTGTCTGAAAGGCGGTCTCAATGGAATCTGAATAGGCAATGCCAACCGAAAGTTCCATCCGGCGTTTACCGTTGCGGGTGTAATTTTTTAAGGGGTTGCCCCAGATGCTGGAATTGGGGGCGGAAATGTAGATGCCATCCGGCGTTTCAAGAATCGTGGTAAACAGATTTATTTCTTTAACCGTTCCCATGTACGAACCGAATTCGATAAACTCCCCGGTACGGCAGGTTCCCAAAAACAAAAGGATGATCCCCGATGCGATATTTCCCAGAGTGTCTTTCAGGGCAAGGCCAACAGCCACGCCTGCCGCGCCCAGCACGGCGATAAGGCTTGTGGTATTGACCCCAAAAACATTGAGGATCATGATCACGCAGATAATAAAAATCCCGTAACTGACAACCATGCGCAGCAGGGTTGTCGCGGTCGTATCCATGCGCAAGCCTTTGGAGGAGGTTTTTTTGAACAGCTTCTGCGCCCCTTTGGAAAGGGCAGTACCGATAATGATGATAAGCGCCGCAGCCACAATATTCCTGGCAAGCGTGAGAACGGAGACGGAATGAAATTCCCAAAGTTCTAAAAGTTTCTGTCCCATCTTTCCTTATTTTGCCAATTCAGTAATGCTGGTCACGAGCCCCGCCAGATTTTGAAGTTCAGCGGGAATGATGATTTTAGTGGCCTTGCCATCTGCGGCTTTTTCCAGAGCCTCAAGGCTTTTCAGTTTGATCAGCGGCCCGTCGGCGTTGACTGCCTTGATCATGGAGAGACCCTCCGCGGTGGCTTTTTGCACATTGAGGATCGCCTGCGCTTCGCCTTCGGCTTCACGAATGGCGGCTTCTTTGGCAGCCTCGGCCTGTAAAATTACCGCGGCCTTTTCAGCCTCGGCTTTCAGAATGGTGGAAGCCTTCTGTCCCTCGGCCACGAGAATCGCCGACTGCTTTTCACCTTCGGCCCTGAGTATTGATTCGCGGCGTTCCCGTTCGGCGCGCATCTGCTTTTCCATCGATTCCCGTATGCT
>JAIRUN010000013.1 GCA_031254365.1 Treponema sp.
GGCAGGTACACAGAAAATAAAAAAACCCCGCATGCTCTCACGGCATTGCGGGGTAAAGCAGAACTAACTGCTTGTTGTTAAAGGGAATTGGACAGCTTTATTAAACCGGCTTCTTCTGCGGGTTTATTCTTTGCGTGGTATATGGATGCTATGTCTATGAGGCTGTCTTTAATGGCCTGGTGGGCCACGGGATTGGCAAGGTTTCTTTCCAGATCAATTATTTTTAGTACTATGCCGGTTTCAATCAGGTCGGGGTCTGCGATCTGACAGTCAGGGGAAGCCAGTATAATTATCGGGAAATAAAATCCGTTGCGGGAACCGGCCTCACCGACATTAAGCAGATCTCCGTAATAAAGCCGGGTTATTTTGGAAAGCGTATCCCCCTTTGCTACGGTATAATCCTGAGAACCGGACATATCCAGCAATGGCTGGTAGGTATTGTAGACTTCCCTCAGGTTATCATCAAATGTTTTCATGGCTATCTCCGCCCCAACTACGGACCCGGCTTCCACCGGCGCTGTTCGACATGACAGGACGGCGAGGGTTGCTACGATGAGCAGACAAATCAATATTTTTTTCATATTAGGTCTCCTTGTATACAAAATAAGAATTCCTGCTGAAAAAACCAAATAAAAAATTTAAAAAAGAGGAAGTCCTGCCGGGCGTATTCCGGCACAGAGCGGGTCAAGTTTTGTGGTATTGTTTTTCAGCGTCCGTATATCGCGGTCAAATGACTGATCTTTTCAGCCAAAGCGGGGCTTGCCGCTTCCGGCAACATTCGCCAGCGCCAGTTGTTTCCGCCCAGCGTTGAGGGGATGTTCATTCTGGCGCGGTCGTCAAGGCCAAGATAGTCCTGCATGGGGATGATGGCGGTATTGGCAACGCTGGCAAGGGCGCTGCGGATAAATGCCCAGTTGCCTTCTTTGCCGTTTTTAATGCCCAAAAAATCCAGCGCGAGCTTGACATCACCGGGATACGCCGACTTGAACCAGCCCAGCGATGTGGGGCTGTCATGGGTTCCGGTATAGACCACGCAGTTGCGTCCATACGTGTACGGCATATAGTCGCTTGCCTCACGGGAGTCAAAGGCAAACTGGAGCACTTTCATTCCCGGATAGCCGGAAGCCCTGAGCAGCGCCCTTACTTCTTCGGTAAGAAAACCCAAATCCTCGGCGATAATTGCGGCTCCGGGTAGTTCGCGGTTTACCGCTTCAATGAACGACAGGCCGGGGCCTTGTACCCATACGCCGCCTGAAGCGTCACCTTTGTTAACGAGGGCGCTCGCGTCTATCGAAAAATAGCTTTCAAATCCGCGAAAATGATCGATCCGTATAATGTCGTATAACGCAAAGCCGGAGCGCAGCCGGGCTATCCACCAGGAAAAGCCGGTTTCGGCAATGACATCCCAGCGGTACAGGGGGTTTCCCCAAAGCTGACCGCCTGCCGCAAATGGATCGGGCGGGCAGCCGGCAACTCGCAGGGGCCTGCGTTCCTCGTCCAGTTGAAAAAGTTCGCTGTTTGCCCAGGCATCGGCGCTGTCGGCGGCGGCATAAATCGGCATATCGCCGATAATGGCAATGCCCAGACCGTGCGCGTATTCGCGTATCGCCTGCCACTGGGTATAAGCCAGATACTGCACAAACGAATGAAAATAAATATCCGGCGCGAACTGTATTTTTATTTTTTCCAGCGCGGCCCGGTTTCGCAGCTTTAGCTGTTTACCCCACTCAAGCCAGGAGCGGCCCCGGTGCTTTTTCTTTATCGCCATGAAAAGACTGTAATCGTCAAGCCAGAAACTGTTGCTGTTACGGAATGAATCAAATGCCGCCGCGCTTTCCGCAGCGGCATTTTTTTGAAAGCGTTCGCAGGCGCGGCGGAGCAGCGGCTCGCGGTTTCGGTACAGGGCGGCATAATCTACAGCGTCCGGCTTTTTGCCCCAGCGAACCGCGCTTGCTTCTTCTTCCAAAAGCAGCGATTCCCCTTGTGAACCCTGCTCAGTCAGAGATTGAAGGTCTACATAATACGGGGAAATCGCAAAGGCGGAAAAACTCTGGTAGGGGCTGTCCCCCCAGCCCGTTGGCCCCAAGGGGAGTATCTGCCAATATTTTTGTCCGGCGGCATTGAGGAAACGCAGCCATTCGCGGGCCGCGTTCCCAAATGAGCCAATGCCAAAAGGCGAGGGAAGGCTGCTTACTGCCAGCAGAATCCCCGCCGCTCGCTCGTGTATCATCAGCCCTTAACAGAGCCCGCCGTAACACCCTCAATGATGTAACGCTGACAGGCAAAGTAGAACGCTATAATCGGGATGACCGCCATGATGATCACCGCCATCATGTAGCCCCAGTCAATGGAACCGTAACCGCCCCGCAGGTATTGCACTGCCACCGGAATGGTGCGGAATTCGGAGCCGATCAACAGGTACGGCAGCAGGAAATCGTTCCATACCCACATGGCGTTGAGAATCGCCACGGTGATAGCAATGGGGGCAAGCATGGGGAATACCACCGCGAAGAATGTTTTAATCGGTGTACAGCCGTCTATCATTGCCGCTTCTTCAACCGCCAGAGGAACGGATTTGACAAAACCCGAATACAGGAACACCGACAGCGCCGAGCCGAAACCGAGGTAGATCAGCAAAATGCCCAGCGGGTTGTCAAGGTGCAACCCTGTCGCCACCGTGGTTAAGGGGAACATGACCATCTGGAACGGCACTATCATGGCAAACACAAAAACGAAGTACAGAGCTTTGCAGAATTTCAACGGACTGCGGGTAATGTACCACGCGGTCATGGCGGAGAACAGTACAATGGCCGCCACCGAAAACACGGTGATAAACAATGACCAGCCAAAGGCGTGCAAAAAGCCCGTCGCGACCATGCCCTGGGTATAATTGGAAAAACCGGCAAATGATTCGGTGTTGGGAAACGCGAAGGGGTTGTTCAGCACAAAGAGCTTGCCCTTGAACGAGTTAAGCAGCACCAGCAATATGGGCGCGATAAACAGCAGGGAGATGACCGCGAGAACGGCAATCGTGATGATATTTCCGGCTGTGAATTTTTTTGCGTTAATGTCGTTCATCCCTCTACCTCCTTCTTCCGGGTAATGGTAAGCTGCACCAGCGCGATAACCACCACCATTAAAAAGAACAGCAGCGCTTTGGCCTGTCCAACGCCTTCCCATCCCGCGCGGCTGTAGAAGGTATTGAAAATATCAAGGGCAATCATGGCAGTCCGTTTGCCCGGAAGTCCCGCGGTTAACGCGAGGTTCTGGTCAAACATCTTGAAGGAATTGGTAATGGTCATAAACAGGGTAATGGTTATCGAAGGCATAACCATGGGAATGATGATCTTGCGCAGTACCATAACCTTTCCGGCCCCGTCAATTTTTGCCGCTTCAAGCACGTCATTGGGAATGTTTTGAATCCCCGCGATAAAGATGATCATCATGTAGCCGATAAACTGCCAGTTGCTCAGCAGGACAAGCCCCCAGAATCCGTACTTTGGGTCAACCGTTATGGTAACGCCGAATACGCTCAAAAAGCCGTTGATGATAAACTGCCAGATATAGCCCAGCACAATGCCGCCAATGAGGTTGGGCATGAAGATCATGGTGCGGAACGCATTGGTTCCCTGATAGCCCCGCGTTAAGAGCAGGGCGAGGGCGAACGCGGCGACATTAATGATCACCACGGAAACAACGGTAAACAGGGCGGAGAAGCCCAGCGCATTGACAAAGTCGGGATTCGAGAAAGCCCGCACATAGTTGTTAAAACCTACCCATCGTATGTCATCCATGGTGGTAAAGTGGGAGAATGAAAGAAACACCCCCATGATGAACGGAACAATAAAGGCAATGCTGAACGCTACAAGAGTTGGCCCAAGAAAAAACAAGAAATATTTATTTAATGATTTTTCCATAATGAACCCCTACTGAATTGCGGCTTTCTCCGCTGCCCAGGTATCAATGAACTTCTTGCTTACCTGATCCCAGCCACTGTTGCCAATGGCGTAATCATACAGAGCAGCACCCAGCACGTTTTTAAATTCCTGGCTGGGGAATGTGGGGAAATTCCACGAAACCGAATCAATCGCCGGATTGTCGAGGTAAAAGAACATTTCCTTTACCAGCGGATTGTCCGGCCTTTCGGTGGGGCCAAAGGTGCTGAACGGCGCGACAAAGCCCAGCTTATCAAGCACGTTTTTCTTTCCTGCCTGAGTATTAAACAGCCATTCCAGCAGCTTGATCGACGCATCCTGATTCGCCTGAGTCACCCGTACGTTCACGCAGATAAAATTTTCGGTTCCGGTGCAAAGGCCCTGAGTCTCCTCACCCTGCACGCCCATATAAATGGGAAGGAATTTAATATCTTCCGCTTTTACAATATTGCCCGCCTCACCCGAAATTTGCGACCATGCCCAGTTTCCGTTCTGCACCATCGCCACTTTGCCCAGAGCAAATTCAGCCATGGAATCCCCAACGGTTTTTGCCCCGATAAGTTTCCGGTCAGTAATGGAATTGTCAATATACAGGTCGAAAATATTTTTGTATTGGGAACCGTAGGTGAGATCGACTTTGGCAAGGTCGCCGACATTTTTCGCTTTGTATTCATAGTAAATGGGAAGGTTGGCAAGATGTGTCTGCCAGCGCCAATCCTCGCCGGGGCTGAAGCTCGTGGAAGCGAATACGCCGTCTATTCCCAGTTGGCCTTTGAGACGGCCCATATCCTCGACAACCGCTTTCAAAGTCGCAAAATTCTTTATATCCCGCGCATCGCTAATGCCCGTGGCCGCGCGGTTCGGCAGGGCAAAGTATTTTCTGAAAATGGCATCGTTGTAAAGTATGCCGTAGGTTTCCACGGCGTACGGTATGCCGTAAACCCCGCCGTCTGAACTGACCGCCATACTTTTGTCAAGCAGCCAGGAATACAGGGTGGTATTTTTGAGGTCCGCGCAGTAGTTCTTCCAGTCCAGATAACCCACCGGACCGTTTATATTGAAAATAGTCGGCGGTTCGGATTTTGAAAGTTCCGAGCGCAGGGTCTGCGCATAGGTGCCGCTGGCGGCGGTAACAACCTTCATGGGAATACCGGTTTCCGCAGTGAATTGGGCGGCGACTTCCTTCCATTGGGCATCAATTTCGGGTTTGAAATTGAGCAGATACACCCCAGGAACGCTGTTTTTTTTGGCACAGCCGCTGAACACAACAGCGACAGCCAGAACGATGAGTACCACAAATTTCAGTTTTTTCATGATTTTCCTCCGAATGAAATCTTTTTTATTACTAATGAAAGATAATACAGCTTCTTTCGAAAGTAGACAAGGTCAAATTAAGCGCCGGAATACAGAATCCGCTCTCTATGGTACAATCGTGTTATGAAGCCCTGTTTCTTTGTCCCTGTCCTTTCCGCCGCAGTTCTGCTGCTGATTGTCTGCGCCCTGTGCTCCGGCTGTTACACCCTCAAGCAGGGTAGTACCCTGCTGGGTTATTTGAACAGGGCGGTTCCGCTGGAATCGCTGCTTGAAACATCTGATATAGACGGCGCAGGGAATAACAGCTTTGTGGAGCGGGTGCAGGACATCCGCCGTTTTGCAATGGAAGAACTGGGCCTCAAAATGAGCAAAAACTACACCCGCTATGTGCAGATTGATCGGGATTATCTTGCGGCGGTAGTGTCCGCTTCGGCGCAGGATTCGTTCAGCCGCTACGAGTGGCATTTTCCCGTGGTTGGGGCCATGCCCTACAAGGGTTTTTTCAATGTTGAAGATGCCCGCAAAGAGCGGGCCAAACTTGAAAAAAAGGGGCTGGATGTGTGGATTCGGGGGGTGGATGCATTCAGCACTTTGGGCTGGTTCAGGGACCCGCTGTATTCCTATATGCGGAACTATTCCCCATACCGGCTGGCAGACCTCATCATTCACGAACTGCTGCACGCTACGGTATTCATCAAAGGCCAGGTACAGTTTAATGAAGAACTGGCGGAATTTGTTGGCAGCGAGGGGGCGCGGCTGTACATGGAGTCCCGCTTTGGCATTGATTCCGAAGAATACCGGACAATAGCCGCCGCTGAAGAAAACAACCGCCGCTATGTGGCTTTTATTCAGGAACTGTCCGCGGAACTGCAAATCCTGTACGCAAGCGGACAGGAACGTGAGGCGAAACTTCTTGAAAAAGAACGGATTATCAACGCCGCAAAAGAGCGTTTTGATGCCGAATATGAAAACCGGTTCACCAGCGATAATTATCGGGGCTTTTCCTCCCTGCCGGTGAATAATGCCTATCTGGAACTCTTCAGGCT
>JAIRUN010000014.1 GCA_031254365.1 Treponema sp.
GTTTTTTTGGTTATATGTATATGCTTTTTTTTCATTTTTTTCAGGAAAGTTTCTTCCAGCCCCAATCCGCCTGAGGATCATCAGACAATTCCTGTTTCAAAGACACCGGTTGATCTCTCCATGTTTGATGAAATCTGTAAAAACGAAGGGGTTGACGGAAAAATTGATTTTCAGCCCTTATCCGAGGATGATAATAACGAAATAATCAAATTTTTATTCTCTGAAAAAAAACCATTAACACAGGAATTGCTCAAACGAAATCCGCCTGTCAGAATTGTTTATTTAGACCATAAAGACGAAAAAACCATTCGGGATATTATTCCCTTTCGTATTATTGGGTCAGTTGACGTGGATGAAGAAAAGGGAACAAAGGAATATGATTTTTACATAGAGGCATATTGTTTGCTCCGGAATCAGGAGCGCAGTTTCCACACAAACGGCATTTCAGCGGCATGGCATCAGGGCCGTGAAAATAATCTTGGCGATTATCTGGCAGCCCTGTACCGGAAATATACAAATCATTAGTCAAATTAACGGGGATATATGCAGTACAGGGATTATGGGCAGACCGGAAAAAAAGTTTCACTACTGGGTTTTGGCGGAATGCGTTTTGCCAGCGTTGATGATCACGATGAATGTATTCGCATGATGCTTGCAGCGGCGGAGGGCGGAGTAAATTATTTTGACACCGCTCCGGGTTATTTTGAGACCAGAAGCGAGACGGTGTTTGGCAAGGGTTTTGCGGAACTCAGACGCCGGAAACTGCCTTATTATGCGGCGACCAAAACCTTTGCGTCTGCCGAAAGCAACATTCGCCGGGAAATTGAAGCCCAGCTCAAACGCATGGACATACCTGCCATTGATTTCTACCACATCTGGAGTATTAAAACACTGGATGAATGGGAGGCGCGAAAAAAAGACGGGATTTTGCAGGCATTCAGGAAACTCAAGGATGAGGGTCTGATTCGGCATATCTGCGTATCCAGCCATTTGACAGGTGATGGAATAAAAGAATTGTTGATGGAAGGAGTGTTTGAAGGAGTGCTGTTTGGTTATTCGGCATATAATTTTCAAACGCGACAGGCTGCTTTTGACGCAATCAGATCAAAAAAACTCGGCGCGGTTGTGATGAATCCGCTGGGCGGCAGCATCATTCCCCAACACCCCGAACGCTTCAAATTTTTACAGCGGTCAGACGAAGGAACGGTGGCTGCGGCCCTGCGTTTCCTCTGGGATCATCCTGAGATAACCTGTACGCTGGTCGGCTTCCAGACAATCGCCCATGTACAGGAAGCGCTTGCGGCAATGGATGCTTATACACCCAGAACCGAGGCTGAACTGGCAGCGGTAAAAGCAGGTGTATCAGCTTCTTTTGAAGGCCTGTGTACAGGCTGCGCATATTGCGATGATTGTCCTGTTTCAATACCCATTCCCAAATTCATGGATGTCTATAATCAGAAATTGCTTCTTGGCGATAGCGCAATGGAGGGTCGGCTCAAATGGCACTGGGCTTTGGATCGCTCAACTGCCGGTTCATGTACTGCCTGTGGCCAATGTGAAAAGGCCTGTACCCAGCATATTAACATCATTGAGCGTCTGAAAGAAATTGCCGGTTGATGCAAAATAAAACAGACAAAGGAAATTCAGGTGATTGTCCTCAAGGGAATCTCAAAAAGTTATGCCTCAGTTACCGCGGTACGGCAGGTTGATCTTTCCATTCCCAACGGATGTATTTACGGGATCATCGGCAGGAGCGGCGCGGGAAAATCAAGTCTTTTGCGGGTCATGAGTCTGCTGGAAACGCCGGATACCGGGGAGGTCTATTACAATAATGAGCGGGTGGACGGACTGCGGGGAATGGAACTGCTGGAACGGCGCAGAAAAATGGGAATGATATTTCAGAATTTTAACCTGCTGGGATCGCGTAACGTAACGGGAAATATTGCATATCCGCTGGAAATTGCCGGGCTGCAGCGCAAACAGATTGAAAAGCGGGTTGATGCACTGCTTGAACTGGTTGACATCAAAGACAAGCGCAAAGCCCGGATGCGCGAACTTTCAGGCGGACAAAAACAGCGAGTGGCAATCGCGCGAGCTTTGGCGGCAAATCCCGAAGTTCTGTTCTGTGACGAAGCCACAAGCTCCCTTGATCCCCAAACTACCCGCTCGATCCTTGCCTTGATTCGGGATTTGCAGCAGCGGCTCAAAATAACGGTGATACTCATAACACACCAAATGGAAGTGATACGCGAAATATGTCAGGAGCTTGCGGTAATGGAAGCAGGATATATTGTGGAACAGGGAAGCGTTGCCTCGGTATTCGCGGCGCCACAGACTCAGGCGGCGAAGGAGTTGATTCATGTCTAGCGAAAGATTGCTGGAAGTGCTATCCATGCTGCCCGCTGCCACGGTGGAAACAGTTTACATGACTTTTGTTTCTACTTTTTTCGCCTGCCTCATGGGATTTCCTCTGGGCGTATACCTCTATGCCGCTTCTCCTGCGGGCCTCGTCCCACGGCGCTTACTGTACAATGTTCTTTCCCGTATCGTGAATCTGTTTCGTTCATTTCCCTTTATTATTCTGATGATCCTTTTGATCCCCCTGACCCGTCTTATTATCAGAACCAGTATCGGCCCTGTTGCCGCAATCATTCCCCTTTCAATAGCTGCGGCCCCATTCGTGGCCCGCGTTGCCGAGACTGCCCTGTCTGAAGTAGAATTGGGAGTGATCACCGCGGCGAGGGCAATGGGTTCAACCAATTTTCAGATAATCCGCAAAGTGCTGATCCCCGAAGCAATGCCCGCGCTTATTTCCGGCCTTGCCCTGACCATAATCAATTTAATCGGCTATTCGGCAATGGCCGGAGCTATTGGCGGCGGCGGACTGGGGAACCTGGCTATCCGCTACGGGTATTATCGTTTTACTACCGATGTAATGATTGCCGCTGTCATCGTGATTCTGCTGTTTGTTGAAGCGGTACAGATCGCCGGAACACTGCTCAGCCGCTACCTCTTGTCAAAGCGGTAATATGGAGGATTATATGAAAAGGATGTATCTTTGTAGACTCATTATAGTTGCTGGAATTATGGTATTGGCGGCTTGTGGGACATCATCAAGTGACTCAAACAGAATGGAAAATTCCAATGCTATATTAATGTGGCAATCGGAAGTTGAGGGTTACATTTTATCAAATCATGATACAAATAATAATCTTGTTTATTTCTTTATAAAAAACGATAATCGAAATGAAAACGCTTACGCTTTTATAATAACGGAACAGATGGATAAATCGGAGGGGATGCAATGTTTGGTAAATTATTCAATGGCAGGGGATATTCCCGGAATTCGGACAACCGAAGCATCGGCAGCCTGGTATAATGAATATTCACCAGTAGTTATTCAAGATGATTATAGGGCGATTTCTCTGGCGGCATTTAGTCTACCAAAGGAGATAAAAAATGTATGGATATTGGTGCAAAATATTACAATGAATAATAATCAGGCGAATAATAAGGCTTATCCTTTTATGGATTTTAGTTTGGGCGAGGAATCTATTCAGTACTACTTAATAAATGCTGGTGCTGGTACAGTTAATAATGTAATGAATAGTGTGGATAGAACAGAATTTGAAAAACTGTTAGAAAGAACAACAAATTATGCAACACAAGTTGGAAAAAGATTTCAATTGGGGTATATTAGCGGAAAAGGTCAAAAACTACAGCCAATGGAATAAATATTTATAGTGTTTTATATGGAAACAAAAATATGTTTTACTGCACATAACAGGCTTATTCATGTCGGATAATATGGCAGGACAAACCAGCCTTGTCTGAATTACAGCCTGATGATTCTCGCTTCGGTCAGAATCTCCGGCCCGGTTTCGGTCATCAGTATATCGTTTTCCAGGCGGCAGCCGCCATGAACCGGATCATACAAGCCCGGTTCCAGAGTAAAAACCATTCCCGGCGACAGTACCCATTCATTATCAGCGCGGTTTCTTATGGACGGATATTCATGTTCCTCAAGCCCGATACCGTGTCCCAGCGCATGGGGCATACGCTTTCTTGATCTTGCGAAGAGTTCATCTACCGCCGCCGCGATACCGCGGGTTGATGTTCCATTATTCGACATTGAGAAGGCGAGCTTGGCGGCTTTTTCCACGAGACTGATAATCTTTTCCTGCGAAGCGTCCGGTTCCCGCGCAAAACAAAGCGTTACATCAGTGGTATAGCCTCCCAGCCGCAGGCCGAAGTCCAGAATGGAAAGCCCCTGCCCCCCAAAGGCCGCGCTTGTCCATGAGGGAAACGCATGAATGCCGAAACTTCGCTCAGGCCCCGCGGCCAGTGTTTCAAAACCCGTTCCCTCACAACCGCGTTTTCGCGCTTCAATTTCGATGAACAGGGCCGCGTCCATTTCGGTTTTGATTTTGCCGGAACATACTTTCTTTTCCAGCAGATCAATGAGCGCATTGGTAATGCCGGCCGCCTTTTTCAATATTTTTATTTCATCGCTGTCTTTTATCGCACGGAATTCAAGGGCCTTTGAAACAACGCTCTGTTCCCTGCACAGAATATCAAAATCACTCAGTTCACCCACATAGTTAAGAAAGACGAGGTATGGTGTTACCGGCGGAATTTCGATTTTTGATCCGGCGGGAATTTTGAATTTTTCAACTGCTCCGTATATCGCCCGTATTGGCAGCCGGTCAAAATCGCCATAGGGAATAATCATGTCCGCCGTGGCATAGGCTTTTGCCAGATTGATGTCCCAAGGCATGAGCAGTGTCTTGCGATCAATGGAAAGAAGCAGCAGGGCATCACCGGGATGTCCGGTAAGCCAGCGTATCGTCTGATCCCGCCTTCCTTCGGTATCCTCAAACATTGTCAAGGCAATGCCTTCCTGAGCCATCCAGTCCCATATTTTATCAAGTCTTGCCTGATACTGATTCATCACTTCGCCCTTCTCATGAAAATATTTCTCTGGCAGCGGCAAGAATTGCGTCCAGTTCTTTATCGCCGATCCAGTAATGAGTCGCAAAGCGGAAAATTCCCTGTTCCGGCGGATTGATGAGTATTCCCTTTTCAGCGAATTGCGCGGCGATTTTGCGTCCCTGTTCTCCCTGCGCCGCGCAGGAATGACTGAAAAAGACCATGTTAATTTCAACTGAATCAAAATTAAGCGTTATACCGTTAATGTCCGCAAGACCCTGTGCGAGCTTTTTTGCCCGCTGATGATCCGCTGCCAAAAAACGGGTATGTTCTGTCAGGGCGATAATGCCCGCTGCCGCGAGAACCCCCGCCTGCCGCAGGCCGCCGCCCATAATTTTTCGTTTCAGCCGCGCTTTTTCGATAAAATCCTTTGGCCCGGCAAGCAGGGAACCAACCGGCGCGCACAGTCCTTTTGAAAGACAGCACATCACCGAGTCAACTCTGGCGGCTATTTCCCGCGCCTCGCAGCCCAGAGCGGCGGCGGCATTGAATATCCGCGCCCCGTCCAGATGAATTGGCAGGCCCCATTCACCGGCAATGACCCGTACCGCGTTCATATCGGCAAGGGACACGGCTTTACCCAGCGAATGGGCGTTTTCAAGACAGATCAGTGAAGTCCCCGGCGAGTGAAGGTCCTGCCTGCGCAGCCGCCTGCGAATATCATCAGGCTTCAAAACGCCGTCAGGGGCCGGTATGCAGCGGGTCTGCACTCCGGCAATTACCGCGGGAGCGCCCGCCTCGTGAACCACAATGTGGCACTCCTCCCCTGCGATTACTTCGGTTCCGCGGGGACACCAGGTAAACAGGGCAAGCTGATTCCCGAAAGTCCCGGACGGCACAAAGAGCGAAGCCTCCTTGCCCAGCATCTGCGCTCCCAATGCTTCGAGGCTGTTAACTGTCGGGTCATCGCCGTATACATCATCCCCTACTTCAGCCTCCGCCATTGCCCTGCGCATTGCTTCCGTGGGTTTCGTTACAGTGTCGCTTCTAATGTCGATCATTATAATTTTTTGGAAATGCCTAGCCCTTGACCGCGCCGGCGGAAACACCCTTTGTTATCTGCTTTCTGAAAATAACATAGAAAATAATCATGGGAGTCATACCGATAACCAGCGCGGCAAACTGTTTCCCATAATCTGTGGCTAAAGCGCCTGAAAACATATTGATACCAACGGGCAGTGATTTAAATCTATCCGATGAAACCAGAATATTAATCGGCATAAATTCATTCCAGGTTCCGGTAACAGTGAGAATGGCTACTGTCGTAGCCACCGGCGCTGCCATAGGCATAATAATAGTTCTGAAAATATGCAGATACTTCGCCCCGTCAATACGGGCCGATTCAATAACTTCGTTGGGTATGCTTTTGATGTATTCGGTTCCGAGGTAGACCGCCATGGGCAGCCCGATCCCGATGTAAGGGATAAGTACGCCCAGCCGGGTATTGAATAAACCCACCGTTCTAATCATTAAAAAAAGTGGAACCATTATACATTGAAGTGTTATAAGTATACCTATAATAAAGCTGCCATGAAGGATGGGCGTTATTTTCGATGGAAGTTTCGCGAACGCGAAACCCGCCATAAAACTTAAAATAATTATTGTAGCTACCGTAACAAAAGTATACAAAATACTATTAAAAATTAAAACTGAAAAATTTGCATCCCGCCATGCTATTGGATAATTATTAAAAAACAACCTTGTCGGGAGCGATAACTTGCTTGTAAGCATATATTCCTGGGTAGTTTTAAATGAATTAGCCACAAGCCAAAAGATAGGATAAACCGCAAGAATCGTAAATAAAATTACTATAAAGTACATAATGATTAACGAAGATACATTTGTTTTACGAATATCTGCCATATCATTCTCCTGATGATAAACGTTTCTCTGTAAATCTGGTTAATCCGATAAGAATAAAGCAGATTACTACCATTATTGTTGAAATGGCATTGGCAACCGGATAATTCGGCGCTCCCCTGAACGCTTTCATATACATATAAATTGAAAGAACGCTGGTTTTATAAGCGGGCCCCCCTTCTGTCATTACAAAGATAAGATCGAAAGATTTCAGAGAACCGGAAATCGCCAGAATCGCGGCAGTGACAATTACACCTGACAGCGCCGGCAGAATAATATAGCGCAGGGTCTGCATTTCACTCGCGCCGTCTATTTTTGAGGCTTCAATAATTGAAACGTCAATCTTTTGCAGATTCGCAAGGAAAATGAGCATATAGATTCCGGTATACATCCAGAGTATTACTACCAGAATCGGAACCATCGCGTTTTGTCCGGGTATGTATTCAGCGGCAGGGTTAAAGAACCGCTGGATTTCCAGCCATACGCTGTTGGAACTCAGGAAAAACCTTTTAAAAAGAATACCAATAATTACGGCGGCGATTACATTGGGCAGATAAATCATAGCCTGAAAAAACCCCGTTCCCTTGATAAGCCCGCGGGATAAAATGTAAGCGAGAAAAAATCCCAGCGGTATCTGCCCAAAAACAGATACAAGAACTATGAAAATATTATTTTTCAGGGCCATAAAGAAATATTGATCGACAAAAACTTCTCTATATGCTTTTAAGCCTCCAAAGCTAAGGCTGCCCGGAGCAAAAAGTTTTCCCCCGCGGAAATTTGAAAAGCTCAAGATTATTGACATAATCGTGGGGAAAGCCATTACAAACAGATAGAGAAGCAGGGCGGGCGCAACCAGCAAAATATATGAAGTTCGTTCTTCTGTTTTTGCCAGACTGTCTTTCATAATTTCCTGCCCTGCATCCTCATATTTTAAAAATTAGCGCGCTTTCCAGGTATCATACGCTCTTTGAACATCTGCGGCTACCTGCTGGGGTGTTCTGGTTCCCATCGCGATTTCAATCAAACCGGTATTGATCGGGAGGTACACTTCAGAGGCGAACACGCCGTCAATTACAACCGTAGCGGTGGTAAATTCATTACCCAGATTTCCGATTGCCTTTTGCATGGGTTCAAGTTTCATTGCGGCAAAGTTCAAATCGGTTCTTGAAGGAGTGGGCGTACCGCCACGCTCTGTCCGTAATTCTGAAACTTCTTTTCCGGTCATCCATTTGACCAATTCCCATGCGGCTGCTTCTTTCGCCGAACCCGCGGGGATTGCCGAACTTATGGCATAACCAACGCCGAGAATTACCGAGCTGGATGAATTGAGCTTTGCGCCTTCAATTGTGGGGAATACACCAATTTTGATCTTTTCCTGTTTTGCCGGGCTGATAAGCGCCTGTCCGGTATCCGAGTCGGTGAGGAACGCGCCTACACGCCAGTCACCGTCAATATAGTACGCGCTTTTGTTGGTGGCAAACGCTCCAGGACCCTCGCCGTAATCCATGCCGACCGCGGAGCGCTGTATTACGCCGTCTGTGTATAACTGCCTGACAAAATCAAGCGCGGCAACAAAATCCGGATCGGTAAATTTGGCCTGACCACTGAGAATCTTCTGCTCCCATCCGGCTCCGCAGAAGCGTCCCGCCAGCATGGAGAAAAGACAGCTCTGCATTACCCAGTCGCTTTGGGCGGGTATGATGATTGTCTCATAGCCTTTGGCCCGCAGTACCGGAACCTGCGCTTTCAGTTCCGCATATGTTTTCGCGGGCTGCAGACCGCAGGCATCCAGCACTTCCGTGTTGATAAAGAACGCATGGGTGGTGGTAATGCCCTGGGGAATCATGGCCAGATAGCCTGCCTGCTGCTGGGAAGGATCCATTGTCAGGGGCAGGTAGTTGCCTCTGATGTTATCCCTGTTGACAAAGGGAGTAAGATCCTTCAAGAGTTTTTGATCATGCAGGTAATCGGAACGTCCTGACGGCCAGACATACATCACGTCTGGAAGCTCTCCAGCCGCGGCATAGGCCCTGAGTTTGTCATGGAACGGCTCGTCAAAGAGATTTTCCCGTTCGATCTTGACACCAGGATGGTTTTTCTCAAAGGTACTGAACCACAAATTGGCATCGGCAATGGCATTGGGCGCTGTGGCTTCCAGGTAATAAAAAACCTTAAGCGTGACAGTGCCATCATCTTTTCTACCGCCCGCGAATACCGAGGCGGCCACTAATACTGTGAGCAAAATGCACACAATCTTTGTTTTTGACAACATATTTGTCCTCCTGCATTATGATAAACCCGTTTTGGAAATGGTGTCAATGTGTTTTTTTACGATATTTTTTAAGGTTCTATCCTGACCAATTCCCCGCCGGACCTTCCAAAAATCTCCTCCTCGTACATACATTCGGCAGAAGCGGGCGGCGTGGGATAAATACCGGGCATGACGGCGCGGAAGCGGAATTCCACCTGCTGCCTGCCTGCCTTGAAAAAATCCCAATGGAAGCGGGCTTCATCATCCATGATGAAACGCAGGGGCGGAGCCTGATAGTAGTCGCGATACCTGTAATCCCATTCATTGCCTGACTCTCTCTCGTCCTCAGAAGAAGGCGGAACAGTGGAACTGGTAACAAAAGTTGCGTCTACGATTTCAGCCCCTGAAGGAATGGGCGCACGGAGTGCCACAAAAGTACGGTCGCGGGAACTGGAAACAATAATCCGCCGGGTATAGGTTTTGCCCGGTTTGAGCCTGCCGTCTTTAACCGGATTGCCATCAGAATCAAAAGTTTCCACAAACACGCCCAGCCCTTCATCGCGCGGTCCGGCCAGTTCCACGGGAATGCCGTAGCGGAGGCTTGCCGTATAATAGAGCCTGCCAGTACCTGAGCGTTCAATCCGCAGGGGCAGCAGGGTGTCGCGGGCAAGATCAACCAGGGGATTTTCCGCGAAATAACCGTTATACGAAACCGGAACGCCGCCGTAGGTTTTGAATTCTGCGTTGAGCAGGGAAGCCTCCCCCAGACTCACATTGGCAGCAAGCGGCGCATCTCCTGATTTCCACTCGGAGGATTCGGCATCGCCTGTCATTCCAAAGGCAAGCACCGCCCAGAAAGAAGAAGCGGTGTTATTCCACACTCCCCGGCGCTGCCGCTCGATCAGGGATGTGGCAAGGCGGCTTGTCATGTCGTCTTCGGGACTGAGTGCCTGGAAAAGCATCAGTGCCAGGGCGTAACGATCCGCGTCATAGCCCCAGAAATTACCCCGGCGCTCATAAGTATCGGTAAGGTCAAGGCTTCGGGTTCCTGGCCGGATAAAACGGCGAACCCTGTCTCTGGTGGAGGCGGCCAAATCTTTTTGCCCCAGTTCCAGCGCGGCAAGTCCGGCAAATGCCCAGCCGGAAATTCCCAATTCATCCCCCTGTCTCAGAAAGGCGCTTATTTCAGTTCCAATCCGCTCGCCGTACATGGCCCTGATCCACAATGAGTAACCTTTGAGGAAGGGGTCTCTTGAAATATAATTTTCGGAATTAGTGCTAACAGAAGTAATATAAGAAACCAGCCGCCGCGTGTTAAGTGAATCGGGAACCTTCATTCCCTTTGCTTTTGCCAGCGCCGCGATATGCGCCATTCTGAGACTGACAAAAGCATCCCCACGCGAGCCGCCCGGCCAGTACGGAAAGGAGCCGTCTCCCAGTTGGGATTTGGCGATTTCGGCAAGTTCATCCTCGATGATCTTTCGCGGATTCCACGGGCCGGACCCGCGAAGCGGGCTTGCGAGATCAAAAGCGTCCAGATGTTCTCCAAAGGCAACGATGGGCAGCAGACGAGCAGTACGCTGCTCAATGCAGCCATAAGGATAATCCAGCAGATAACGCACCGCTTCTTTAAGAGTCGCAAGCCGCGAGGCGGAAAGGCTTATTTCCACATTGCCCGTTCCTTCGGGAACCAGCGAAGGCAGAACCATTCCTTCTTCGATAAAACTGTCACTGCTTCCCAAGTTGCCGATGGTAGTTACTGTCTCGGTCAGGCTGGGCCGGTCAACGAGAATGGTTCTGATGATCCGTTCATTCACTTGGGGTGAGCGGAGGGTAAATGCAAGCTGCGCTTCGCCAATGCCCAGAGCAGCGACTCTGAATGTAACTTCCTGCGAAGTGCCGGGAAGTATTTTTACGGTTTTGGAATCTTCACCGTCAACTTCGATCACCGTATCCCACAGATTTTCCGCAGGGGGATTTGTATTTGTTCTGGTAGTTGCAGCAAGCGAGACACTGGCCTCCATTGGCTCATTTTCAAGATTGGTGAGGATGAGCGAAACTGTGCCGGTGTCACGCCAGCGGAGTTTGCGGGGCAATGCGGCTATTGCCGTAAGCGGCGCGCTTACCCGCAGATCCTGTTCCCTGATGCCAAAGTTATGCAGACCAACGGCCACCGCCGTACAGCGGTAAGTGGTAAGGGAGTCAGGCAGACCGAATTGTACGGTAACTGTTCCGTCCGCGCCGGTTAAGAGATACGGTTCAAAAACCGCTGTTGGCCGGAAATCCTTGCGTTCTTCCAATTTGGAATCATCCCCGCTGTCACCGCCCTGCAGATCGGAAAGACTGTATGTTACCGGATCGATTAACAGGGAACGGCTGTCCGCGCCGCGCACCCCCAGCGGAAAATTACGCGGATTGTAAAAGAAAGCGACCGGATCAGGCACGTGGTAATCAATAAGGTCTACCACTCCCCTATCCACCGCCATAAAACTCACCTCGGTATTTGGCGCGGGCCTACCGTTAAGCGTAACTTTAACACTTACTTGGGCTTGTTCCGCAGGGCGATAAGCCACTTTGGAATTTTCAATCTCGATCTGATAATGGCGGCTTTCATGATCAACATAAATCGGCGTAACGCCAAAGATGCCTTTTGGTTTATCAAGATCAGGCTCATAGTAGGTATTTTGCGGCGGGCCTGAGCGCACTGTGTATGATGAAATCGCGGCATACACAATCGGCACATACGATTCTTCAATGGGAATGTCAATGGTCAGGGCCGACCCTTCAAGTTTGATAATTTGCTGGGAGATGATTCCCTCGCGTTCCAGCGTTAACAGATATGTGCCTTTTTCAAGCGGAGAGCGAACCAGAATCTTCGCCGTTTCTCCGGGCGCGTAACTTTGACGGTCAGTGCCAAGCGAGATCGTATCAACATCATCAGAACCCCAGCGCACCCAGCCCGCACCGCTTACATAAAAGCGGAAACGTGTCGCGGCGATCCGCTGCGTCTGATCGCGGCTTTGAAGCCGTACTTCCCACAGGCCGCTCTTGTCCGGCGTAAAATTTAACACTCCTGATATAAACGCGGCCGCGCCGGATTGCGGTTCAATTTTTACGGTTCGTTCCACGGCAATTTCCTCAACCCGCTCCCACACGAGATTAACCCTGCCGCCGATTCCCGCCTGCCGCGCCTGTTTCCACTCGTGGCGGACAAGCTGAATCAAAAGTTCCGATGCGCCTGATCCCGCGCCGCTCTGGTTCCGCCATGCGCTGCCTTCCGGCGTAACGAGCGCCCAGCTTAAAGTTGCGGGTCTTTCCGCGCTGAGAAAATACGCCGAAGGGCTTGTAGCGGCAAAGGCCGCATTATCTCCCGAAGAACCGCCGCCCGCTGACGCGGCATTTCTCAAAGTTCCTGAATCAAGGCGGGCCGCGATGTAAAATGAAGCCGGATGCACCAGCACAGCCGCGCGGCTTGCAATTTCCTGCCGGGCCGCGTCCTGCACCGAAGCCTCAAGCCGGTAGCGGTACACCGCGCCTTCAATGCCATCGCTGCGGCTCTCATGGCTTATCTGGGCTGTTCCGTCAGGGCCGAGCGTTCCCTCTCCCTGCCCCACATAATTGCGGCCATCGCCCAGTTCCGGCCCGATGCGCCAGTTTCGCCACACGCTGCCGGGATTAAAGCCTGAAGGCTCCCGCGTCCAGTACCAGTTGTAAGGAGCGCCGGAAAGCCCGCCGCCCGCAAGATATGAAGCGGAAAGGGAAGCGGTGAGTTTTTCCCCCTGATACACAACCACATCGGGAAAGCGCAGGGAAGATTCAAAACGCAGGCGCTCAAAATTCGCAACGGTAAAAGAAATGGACGTTGATAATTCACGATTACTTGACGCATCAGGAAGGCGGCGGTACGTGATCTGATACCTGCCCGGATCAAGTTTTTCAGGCAGGGTAAAAGCGCCGTAAGAGCCGCCGTTTACGGTGGTTTCCCCGTTCAGCGTGGCAAGTACCGGCGCTTGATATGCCCCGCTGCTCACTTCGATTCGATACAGCCCCTGATATGCCTCATAACGCCCCCGCCTGAGATTGCGGTCAATGCCCCGGAAGCTGACAGTTTCACCTGGCCGGTACAGTCCCCGGTCGGTAAAGATAAAGGTTACCGGACGTTCCCGCTCAACGGTAAAGGGGCTTGCCGCCGCCTCAATACTGAAACGCCAGAGGTTGTGGCTGTTGTTGGGAATAAACTCGGCCCTGTCCTGTGTATCGCCCTGACCCTCGCTTACCCTGATCCGTAAACCTTTGGCTCCAATTTCTCTTGTCCCATAGTTGTATTGCGGCTCGGTAAAACGGGAAACAAAATCACCGTTGGGAAATTCAAAAACCGCAAGCCCCTGCGCGTCAGTTTTTTTGCTGACAATAGCCCGCTCGCCTTCCAGCAATTCCACTTCGGCGTTTGCCGCCGCTGTCCCGTCTGAAAGATGAGTAGCCCATACAATCACCATATTATACGCATAACGCACTGTTATGCCGATATTCGTAACCTGCACGGTAAGCCATGTGTCGCCTGAATCGATTCTGTCCCGCTGCCATGATGATCTGGTCTGGTAATTCCAGCGCAGGGCAACGCTGCCCTTTCCCGCGGCATTGAGAAAGGGAGAAAGGTCTTCCATAAAATACCGTTTGGAATCCTGCGGCAGTTTTGATTTATCCACATCAACAAGGCCGGTCAGGGGAAGGGTCTCGTAGGGACTCTGCGCGGCGGCAGCCATTGTCCGCAGCAAAACCGGGTTCTGCGTTTCCCAAACTATGCGGGGCGGAAAGGCCGCTTCCAGCATCCGCGCTCCCCGGTTGTGGATATACACATAACTGTTGGCCTCGCCCACCTCCGCCATAACCTGTTCCGCCCTGCCCAAAGAACGGCCATACAAATCTTTAAGGTCCGCCGAAATTCGCACGGTGTAATTTTTCTGATACTCAAGCGGCAGACGGTTTATTACCACAGAAGAACCGTATACATGAACATTTTCTGTTTTCAGCGCGGGAAACCCGTCAACCGAAAAATATTTTTCCGCGCCATTGGGTTCCACATCCTGATTAAATGTGAGGCTGATGGGTATCGAATCGCCTTCCTCGGTACGGGCACGGGAATAGCTGCGAACCGATACATTTTCAAAACGGAATGGCAGCAGGGTATGGTAGTTCCAAGTTTTCGCCTCTTTTGAACCAAGCCAGGCCGGTTCGGAACGGGCTCCCGCTTTCAGTTCCATTACCACATCAGTATCAAGGGGAAGATTATCGCGCATGGTGAGCAAGACACCCTGCCCGGCCTGATAGCGTTTTTCGTCAATGGCAGGAAGCCGCGAAAGACTAAAGGGCCAGGTTTTACCCGCGGCGCGGATTTCAATCCACCTGGCGATTTCATCAAGATTTACCGGATATGAAAAAATCAGCTTGATATACTTTGCATCCTCAGGATGAACATTCCGGCTCCAGACCCAGCGATCCCCTCCGCCCAGCCGCCAGTCCAAAACAGACAGCCGCTCGGTTTCAAAACTGAAAGAGCGCGCGCCCTGCAAAGGTTTTCCGCCCAGCGATGTGATCTTGTCAGATACAGTAATCGTATAACGTTGCTGCGGAAGGCTCTCCCCATCAGGCTCAAAAGAAAGGAGCTTTGTTCCATACCAGCGGTACACTCCGGGAAGGGGCGGCTCTATGGTAAAAAGTCCCGCACCCTCACGAATTGGCTCGCCGAGTTTCGCAAGGGGAACCACTGGCTGGGAAAAAACCACATAAATTGACGGCTTTTTGATTTCCTGGGGAAGCTCATCGCGGGGGCCGTAATCGGCCATGATAAAAGGAGCGTCGCTTTCCTGAATATTGCCGCCGCCAAATGCGCCAGCGTCTGCGGATACTTCTACCGGTTCATAGTAGGCGATGCGGTAAGAGGCAAGATCAGCAACAGGCCGTCCCCGTTCAACAAAGGAGCCTGAAAAAGCGGTAATTGAACCGCTCCGTTCGGTATCTTTTCCGCAGGAAAGGACACAGCATAACATCGCGCCAATATATATTATGACAGCCCGGTTAAGTGATTTTTTCATAACAATTACTGTAATACTGTTTTACTTTTTCCTCAATATGATATTATAATATCTGGCGGAGGCGAAAAGTGAGTTCATGTTTTAACCCGAAAGAATTGTCTGACTTCGCGCGGTATTACGGCTTTCATTATGACAGTCTGGACCCCATAGCGCTGGTCAAAGATGTGCTTATTGATATGGAGCGGGGCCTTGCGGGGCTGAGTTCAAGTCTGCCAATGATCCCTTCGTATATCAGCCCGGTGTCGCACCTTCCGCCTGGGAAAACCGTGCTGGCGCTGGACGCGGGGGGAACCAATTTGCGGGCCAGCCTGATACATTTTGATGAGCATGGCAAAACAGTGACCCAGGGAACCACAAAATCTCCCATGCCCGGAACAACCGGCAGAGTCAGCGCCGAACAGTTTTTTGATATGATTGCCGATGCTGCCCTGCCCCTGCTTTCCACTGCGCCCAAAATCGAAGGAATCGGTTTTACTTTTTCGTATCACATGGATATACAATCCAACGCCGACGGGATTTTACAGTCTTTTAGCAAGGAGATCGATGCCCCTGAAGTTATCGGAAAGGCTATTGGCGCGGGGCTGCGCGAGGCCTTTGCCCGCAAGGGGCATACGTACTCAGGCCCCATTACGCTGCTCAATGACACGGCGGCGACTCTGCTTTCCGGCCTTGCGACAATACCCGCTGACGGCGAGGCCGTGCCTTCAAAAAATGCCTATGGTTTTTCAGGAGGGCCGGTAATCGGCTTTATTCTGGGAACCGGTTTTAACACCGCCTACCCTGAAACAAGTATTCCCAAAATCGGTTTTGAATCGCTGAGTGCGCCCCAGATCGTGGTATGCGAGACCGGAACATTTAATCTTCGCTACCGTGGCCCGCTGGACCGGGAATATGACAGCACCACCAAAAATCCAGGCGCGTACACGCTGGAAAAAACAACATCAGGCGCGTACCTCGGCCCTCTGACCCTGCATATTCTGAAACAGGCGATAAAAGACAAGGTTCTCTGTTTCAAAAAATCCGGAGAACTCCTTGCCATGCCCCATCTTGAGACCAGATTCCTCAACGAGTTTACCCATACCCCCCTTGCCGCAGAAGGCCCCCTGGGTTCCCTGTTCGGCCTTGACGAAGGAGACGCGCTGGCAACAGTGCAGTACCTGACATCAATAGTTACCGAGCGGGCCGCACTGTTTTCCGCCGCGGTTCTGGCCGCCACAGTGGAGCGTCTGGGAGCCTCTTATGAGCCCTATACCCCGGTTCGCATTGCCGTAGAAGGAACCACTTACCTTATCTACAAAGGAATGCGCCGCTCGCTTGAGGCATGGCTGCACTATATGCTGTTCAAGGAAAAACCCCGGCCATACATCATTTCGCCGGTTGAACAGGCCAGCCTGTTCGGCGCGGCAGTCGCAGCAATGAGCGGGGTCAAGGGGTAAAAATCTATAGAGGCTCTAAGGTATGCCCGAAATAGCGCAAGACCGCTATATGCCGAATAAAGTCCGGTAGGGACGGCCAGCGGCAGTGGCAAGAATTGTCTGGAGTTCTCTGCCGGAGGAGACTATTCAATACACATATCCGGTTGCAGGGGAAAGGCCAGACGAGGCTCCGCAGGCAGATTCATCCAGATTTTTGCCACTGGCGCTGGCCGCCCCATTGCCGGGGTTCTTCGAAAGAATTTACGGGTCCTCTTTTAGTATTTTTTTAGGCATATATTTCTGCCATTGCCTCAGTTATGCTAGAACCACACTTGACTCTCTTATAAAATCGTATTACAATCTGTAATATGGAGGGGCTTATGACAGGCCAAATAACCACCGCACGGCTTCCCGCCGATACCCGTAATAAACTGCTCATTCTTTCCCGGCTCAAGCACAAGACAAAGTCGGATATCATCAAAGAGTCTCTGGATATGTACTATGAATACGAAGAAAAAGAGATAGCTTCCTTTGACTTGGGAGAACCCTATTTCGGCAAATACGGTTCAGGTGAACATGACCGTTCTGTCACATACAAACAGCGCATAAAAGAGAAACTCCGTGCTAAACTCGATACTCATTGACGCAGGGCCGCTCATTGCTCTTTTTGATTCAAGCGACAGGCATCATAAGGGAATCAAATCCTTTTTGAAAGAAAATCCCTACCGGTATATCAGCACTGTGGCGGTATTTACCGAGGTATCCCATATGCTGGATTTCAGTGTCCATGCCCAGCGCGATTTTTATGAGTGGATTATGTGCAAAGGGGTATTCATCAGTGATATAAACCAGAATGATATGCCGCGCATTGTCCGCCTGACAGAGCAATATGCCGATCTTCCCATGGATTTTGCCGATGCAACACTTGTCGTTACCGCGGAAAAAACCGGTATACAGGAAATCATCAGCTTAGACAGAGATTTCGATGTATACCGGCTTCCCGGAAAAGAACGGATACACAATGTATACAGGCTATCTTCTATTTCTTCTCCGTTAAATTTGCGGGATTCAAAATCGCCGCCGTACCATCACCGCGCTGGGTAAGCAAATTGCCGTCTTGTACATTGACTGAAGCATTGGGATGTACGGTGATACCGGATTTTGCCTGTAAAACCAGGTCCGTGTTAAAACGGCCGAGGTTGAGGTTCCCGTTTGTCAGGTCTGCTACAATAACATACAAATCACTGCCATTTGTCCAGATAAGGCTGCCGGGGTGAATATCGTTATCGCCCTGTTTTACCATTTCCAGAGTGTTTGAATTTATCTCAATGAGCCGTACTGCGCCGTTACCCCTGTTTTCACCGGCAATGGCGAGTATCTTTCCGTTAAAGAAAGTCAGGGTTCTGACATACACCGTATCCAGCGGGGAACGCCTGAGTTCCTGTCCGTTGGCTGGGTCCAGCCGGACCAATCTTCCCAGCACCGCGTCTGCGCTGGCAAGACTTACGCCGATTACACCCTGCGGGCGATTTGAGTCAATAACGGCCTGCTGATCCTGCGCGATGCTTTCACGTTCCCGCTGGGCTTCGGTGGTTTTCTGCTCGGCAAAATCTTCCTGCCTCTGCGCCTCTTCCCGCCGTTCCGCCAACTGTTCTTCCCGCCTGTCTAACTCTTCGGCTCTTTGGGAGGCTTCTGCTTCACGCTGGTCCAGCGCCGCTTGCCGCTCCGGATCATTCTGGGCCTGCTGCCGTTCCCTCTCAATGGTTACCCGTTCCTCTGCAATCTGCTCCCGTTCCTGGGCGATCTGCCGCTCTTCATTCCTTATCGCTTCACGTTCAGTGGAGGCCTGTTGTTCGGCTACGGCTGCTTCACGCTCTTTAAGGTCAACCATGTCCTGACGCTGTTCCACGCCGAGATCATCATCTTTCCGAAGTTCCTCCACGACGCGGCTGTCAGAGATTGTGCTGGTGTCTACGGAACTCAGTCCTCCGATACCCAGAGGAATAACTATAAGGCTTTGGCCGGGCCACTCATTAAAACGAATGGAAAGCCCTACCCTTTCAGGACTCAAGTTCTGGAGAACCGGGGCCTTGTAACGATCGGAAAAATAGTTCCAGTCCCGCCGGTATACGGCGTTGTAGATGGTGATGTATTCCGCCAGCAGGGCGGCATCACTGGCACTGTAGTCATAAGCGGTTTGCAGATAGCCCTGGATGATCGTTCTGAGGTTGCGAATATGATCAACGGCGGTATCAGAACCAAGTCCGAAAATATCCGCGTCAAGTTTTCTTCCATCCGGCTCGGAAACAGAATGGATGACAAAATAGCGGTTTGACGCACCGGCCCGTAATGAGCCGGCCTTTATCGTCTGCCCCAATCCAACTCCAATCTGACGAATCTGTTCTCTCGTCTCTATTTTGGAGTGCGGCCCCTCAAAATTGATGAATGTTACCGGGGCAAGATTCTGTTCCAATTCCCCCTGATTAACCTGGGCATAACCAATTCCCGCTGTCCATATCAAGACACAGGAAAAAAACAAAACTCTGGCGATTCCTTTTTGTATATTCATAACACTGCTCCTGGACAAATAAATTCTTCCAATACCGGTAAGTATAGCACCTTTTGTGATTTGTGGCGAGGGGTATAATTCAGTCTCTGGGTTTTGAATACCACTTTTTTAATACCTTTTCAGCCTTTTTTCCGTAAACATTAAAACTCCTGTTGTTTTTAGCCTTGTCAATATCATAAATCCTGGTTGACCATTCCCACCAGAAAAACCCCGCAAACCAGGGCTCGTCAAAAAATGTCCTCAGGCACGAGCTGTAAAAATGCGCCTGTTCATCTTCATCAAACGGAAATTTCCTGTGACTGAAGTCCCAGGGCATCATGGCGCAGCCTTTTGCGCTCCGGCAGCCTATTTCAATAAATATGACTTTTTTACTCCACTTTTCACTTAAAGCCTTTACCCTTTCTTTTATTGGCTGCCAGGCTTGATACATATTTTCTTCTGTTTCACCCGGTTTTTTTGCGACAGGGTAATAGGCGCTTGTGCCGATATAATCCACCGCGTCAAACCATTTTACATTGTCCTCAGTGCCGTGATTGGCATTATACACCAGAGGCCCTGTATAGAGCTTTCGTACTTCTTTGATTAATTTGCGCCAGTGGAGTTCTTTTTTTTCCGTAGCAACCATTTCACAGCCGATACACAGCATCTCGCAGTTTGTGTATTCAGCCATTTCAGCATAATGGCACATAAACGCAGTATAATGTTCAAACCATTCGTCCCAGTACACATCTTTTCCCATCATATCTGAATCCGGGAAATTGATTTCAGCTCTCCATACGCCGTCTTTGCAGTTGACAACCGGTTTCAGGCATACCTTCATTCCAAGTTCATGGGCTTTTCTAACCGCGAATTCTATATCCCTGTCTTTTACGGTATATCTGTAATCAAAGTGTATTTTTGTGGATGAAAACTTTTCCTGATAAGCAATAAATGCTATGCATATCCATTCATTGCCTGCCTGTTTTAACTTTTTTATGGAAGCCGCCGCGTCAGGGGTCCGGTAATCCCCGCTTTTCCCGTCAAAGCCGTATGTAAATCCTTTAATAAACATCAAACCTTCCTTGCCCCGTTGCGGTTTTTTTCATGTTGGATTATACTGGTTTCGTTGCAATATAAGCAATCCGGTCTGCCGGAAAAGGAGTGTTATTTATGGATTTTGTAAGTGAAATGAAAGCCAAGGCAAAATCAAAGTCTAAAAGGCTGGTACTGCCCGAAGGCACTGATGCAAGGACCATTAGAGCCGCGCGGATTCTGATGGACGAGGAACTTGTTATCAGCGTTACCTTGCTGGGAAAAGTGGCTGAAATTCGGGAAATCGCCAAACAGGAGGGGGTGAATTTGAGCGGCATCAATATCGTTTTCCCCCAGGCGGATTCTTCCCTGGGCAAGTACGCCCATGAATACTATGAACTGCGCAAGCACAAGGGCATGACCGAAGAACTGGCAAAAAACGAGATATGCGAACCTCTGCGCTGGGGGGCGATGATGGTGCATTTGGATGACGCTGACGCAATGGTTGCCGGCGCGGAAAACACTACCGGCGATGTGCTGCGGGCCGGTCTTTCCATCATCGGTATGCTTCCCGGACTGAAAACCGCGTCTTCCTGCTTTGTGATGACCAATATGGACCCCCAATACGGCGTTGACGGGGCAATGATTTTTTCCGACTGTGCCGTAGTGCCCAATCCCCTGGTGGATCAGCTTGCCGATATAACGGAAAGCGCCGCCCTGTCCTGCCGGGAATTCCTGGGCGTTGAGCCGGTAGTAGCCATGCTGTCCTTCTCTACCAAGGGTTCGGCCAGACACGATGACGTGGTCAAAGTACAGACCGCAATGGAAATCCTCAAATCAAAGAACGTTACTTTCTTATATGACGGTGAACTCCAGGCCGATGCCGCCCTTGTGCCGTCAGTTACCGATAAAAAAGCGCCGGGCAGCCCGGTCAGGGGCAGGGTGAATACCCTGGTTTTCCCCGATCTTAACGCAGGCAATATCAGTTATAAGCTGGTGCAGCGTCTGGGCAAAGCCGAGGCCTTTGGCCCGTTCCTTCAGGGTTTCGCAAAGCCCATCAGCGATCTCTCGCGCGGCGCTTCGGTTGATGACATTGTAACCACCTGCGCGGTAACTTTATCCCGTGTAAAATAAGGCAAAAAGCAGTTGCGAAGTTTTATAAAAAGATATTATAATTATATGTGGAAACACGTTTTTGGAATTTCATATTCCGGAACCGCATCCGTAAACCAATCTGACAGGGGGATATAATGGCAACTACCTCAAAACCAGCCAAAACGAAAAAACCTGCCGCCAAAAAACCGGCAGCTAAAAAGCCCGCAGCCAAAAAGCCTGCGGCCAAAAAACCAGCGGCTAAAAAGCCCGTTGCGAAAAAAGCGGCAGCCAAGAAACCGGCAGCTAAAAAAGCAGCGATCAAAAAGCCTGCTGCGAAAAAACCTGCGGCCAAAAAGCCCGCAGTTAAAAAACCGGCAGCTAAAAAAGCAGCGGTTAAAAAGCCTGCGGTCAAAAAACCTGTAGCAAAAAAGGCGGCTCCGGCGGTAAAAAAGCCCGCAGTCAAGAAACCTGCGGTTAAAAAGCCTGTTGCGCAAAAACCCGCAGCAGTAAAACCGGCAGCGGTAACAAAACCAGTGGTAAATACCATTGCTCCGAAACCGGCAGTAAAACCGCCGGCTCCTGCTGCTGCAGTTGAATCCGGAACAAAAGGATTGAATCTCTTTGACGCTTTCTCCCAGGAGAAATTGCCGCGGAATAGCGGATACATTGTTTCCTCATTTTTCAAAGAAGGTTCTACTTACTCAGTATACGAGATCGTGTCCTATTCAGATGTAAAGGAAATAACATCTGTGGGCAATGGCCTGCAATTTACTGCCAAAAGCAAGAAACTCTGCGTACTGGTAGAACCGCCTGCCTATACTGAAAAGCACGTTGAGCCGCTCAACCGCAAGGAAGGGGAAAGTATTCCCTACTCCGAGAGCGAACTTGAAATAATCAAGGGCATTGATCAAACCAGAATCATGGTTTCAAGAGAACCCAAAGAGGGTCCCGGTTCTTTCACTGTCCTCAAACCCGCAGGTTCCGGTTTCTCGGTGGTATTTAACGCGCTGCCTGATATACACCAAAAGCTTTCCGCGTTTTTCAAATATTCCCTTAATCTGGAACGGCGTATTCCGCTGTGGGATGCCGAGAAAGCCGCACAGTTGATTTCCAGAACAGTAGAAAAAACCCTGAGTTTTCAGGGGGCTCTGTAAGAGATAACTGAATTGGGGCTGTTTGGGAAGCTCTTGCTTCCTGCCAGCCCCTGTGTTTTCTCCCAATATGAACCGGAAACTCCTTCCTTTCACCATCATTGTATTCATGCTCTGTACCGCAGGGATATGTGTACTGGTTCTGCGGCCCGGTCTTTTTTCAAATCAGGACAAACAGGAACATTACCGTACCCGCATTATCATACCCTATGAAACCGGCAGCTATGTTCCTGATTCCGCCGAAGCGGAACGCATGGCCTGGGAGGACAGCGTCAGTATAAAAGCATCCCTCAGTGACGGAGAAATAGTAATCTCGGTACTTAACAGGGATTTTGACGGAGACTCTATAGAAGAGCAGATTGTGGCTTTCCACCGGCCAATGGAAGCCGCAAGTCCGGTATACCTCAGCTATATAGTGTATGATGAAAAAAGCCAGAGTTATCGTCGCTTATGGAATGTCCCCACCGCGGCAACCCGGCCGGGAACTGTATCCTTATACACCCAGGACCTTACCGGTAACCGGAACGAATGTATATTGCTTACCGGTATGAACGATATGGGCGAGCAGACCATGACCATCTTCCAGCGGGATTACCTGGCCGGGGATGAACAGCCCTTTGTCAAAATCGCCGAATTGCAGATAGACGGCTCAATCGCCATACAGGAAACCGGGCGTTCCCTTGCCTACCAGCAGGGGCTTTCAAACGGCCAGCCCTTCCTCATCGCCGTGTATGGGCCTGATACTGCGTCAAACAATATTCTTGATCAAATGGAGGTCACTTATGCCTTCAATGAAAGGACCGGCCTCTATGAGCAGTACAAGATTACCCGCATACCCGGCTCCCAAATTGAACAGCACCGCCTGAAAGAACTGCTAAGCGGTGAAAAGGGTGTGTTTGAAAATTTCATTCATGATCTGTGGTACTATGTCAGTCCCCAGGGTACGCTGGACAAAAGTCAGTATATCTATTTTGATCCCGCAAACCGGGAAATAATTTTTTTTGGCGATGAAACCCAGCAGGTTTTCAACTGGCATCAATCCTCCCCTACCCGCTATGGTTTATATGTCTCCAGTCAGAACGTTTCCGTTACCACCATGCGGCGCAATCTGGATATAGAACTTGAATCTCTTGACAGCATACGCTTGCGGGTTTCCGAAGACCTGCGGTTGAAAATTATTGTCAGCGCCTCGTGGAACGGTTCCTACCGCCGCGCAGGGACTATCGCGGGCGTTTCGGTCAAAAACACGAACCAGACTGAAAGAAACATCGCCTCGTACATTGATGCGGTATATGACAGTTCTCTGGGCAGACTGCGTTTCTTCCGTAACGGCTTATATGAACTGAGTTCCAATAATATTATTCAAAAAGGAAGATATGTTTTCTTTCAGGTAAACGGTCAAAACTTGCTGGAACTCCGCCCGGAACCGCAGGTGCGGGGATCAGAGTCCCGCGATAACAGTAATACCCGCCTGATTTATCTTGTTGATACTGCCGGAAAAAATGATGAGCGTACTAATTCAGCCCCGGAGAATTTGAGCCTCTCCCGTGTGCGCCTGGGAGCCACCGGAATTCAGTATCTCCATGAAGGGCAGATCACGCTGATGCCTGTCGAGGGAATATAAGAAGCCTATTTCTTTGTTCTGGTTAAAACAATTCCCTGCGAAAACAGCCCCATGATACGCTCCCATTCACATTCCATATATACCCATGAAAGGGCTTCTTCCCAGTCACGGAGCAGAGTTCCTGAATTGCGTATGGGCCAGAGTATTTCGGGGAAGACCCGCCCGGTATAGCTTGTGTTCCAGCGGATGTCCTCGGCCTTTATCCACTCATCGCCTTCCTGCTGCCAACCTTCGGGCCGTTTCTTTTTGGAAAGTAATTCCGGGAATAATAGCGGCTTCCAGTATTTCTCAAATTCATTGAGCGAAAGACCGTACGGGGCATCTTCACGGCTGTTTACCCATTCCGCAAGCGCGGTAATCCGTTCCCGGCGGTCACGAAGATTGGTCAGGGCTTCGGTTCCGGTGATACGGGTATCATAGCGGCGTATCCGGCCCCATGAGATTTGTACCGCTTCGATTTCATTGGGAACCGAAAGCACCGCGGTAGTCTCCCCCAGCCTAAGGTTTCCGTAGCCGGAAAGATCAAGGCGGTACTCGTTCCAGCCCTGAACATTGCTTCCCAGATAATCCAGCGAGCTAAAGATAAAATCCCCCTGCTCATTCGGCGCGGAACCCCGTATTTTCATTGCGGGAAATTCTTCCAGACTGATTACAACAGAGCGTTCTCCTGCCCTGTTTTGCACTTCCTGAATCATCATATCCGTTATCGCGCCTTGTTTTTTAGCCGCCCGGTATACGGCGATCTTCTTTTCGTCAAACGCGGAACCGTCCAGGACCTGCCCTGCCTTTTCCACCAGAGAGGCACAATTCCCGAACAGGAACGGCGCGATACCACAAACCAGAAACAGTAATTTCACATAACACAAACGTTTCATAGCTTTTTCCCTGGCTCCCTCAATAACTATACTTAAACCCAAACGATGGTATCGGAATGGGTATATCATAAGAAGCGGACATACTGCCTGTGTCAACCTGTCCGGTATACTGGTTGAAACTCGTATTCCCCTGTGAAGTATACAACAGGGCAAGAACATTCTCTACTGCTACATACAATTCAGACCGTGTTTTTTTTGTGTCGTTATTCTTCCCCAGTAATGAAAATTTTATATCCAGAAGGAACGAAGGAGTAGTACGGTTGTTTTCATCACGCTGGGAAGGCCAGTAGTATTTCTCGATAAAATAGCCGGTTCCCCCCTCAGATACATACACGGGGTAACTTATGGGGCTATTGCCTATCCGCCGCGAAATCTGCACGCCTGAAGCCAGGCCAAAACGGGTATAAATGTTAATACGGGGAACCGGTTTTACATTGAGTACAAGATTCAGATTGTGGAAACGGTGATACGATGGAAAATACCAGTCATCCCCCCGGTTACCGCCGGAAAGACCCATTCCATCCAGAATGCCTGAGGGATCACGGTATTGGGCCCAACTGAATGAATAGGAAAGCCAGCCATCCCAGTACCGTGACTGTAGTTTTTGCAGCAAGATGTCAATCCCCCAGACCCTGCCTTCGCCGTCAAACCGGGGCCGTATATCCAGTTCCTCAAGGTTGAAAGTTACCGGAACATAAGTACGGTCAAAAATATATTTATAGTAAGCCTCGATATTAAAACTCAGGCCTTCGGGAAATTCCAGTCTGGCCCCAAAAACGGAAGTCCATGAACGGTTTGGTTTTGCCTCGGTCAGGTTATAATTTTTTTCGGCAGAGGCGATATTGTCGTTCACCGATGAAAAAAGACCGGTTCCGGCGCTGATGTCCAGAGACTGAAAAATCCACCGATTTTTGAATATGTTGTAATCAAGGTTGAGCCGGGGATTCAGGGCCGGTTTTGACTGGAGGGTAAATCCATCGCCCGCAAGATAAAGATGATCAACGCGCAGACCAAGTTCCGTTTTTAAGCGGTTGTCAGGCGTATGGTACTCGGCAAGGATGTAACCCGATGTGGTAAACAGCTTGTTCCCCAAATCAGGTTCGTATTTCGCGGGAAAATTGACAAATAAATTTTCTTTTAAAAAATTTCTGACAAGAATAGCGTCTTCATCTATACCCAACTGGGAAAAAATATTGTTTTGCTCATTTTCATTAAGCGCTCTTAACCGTCTTTCCCTGTTCATTTGCTGAATGCCCGTAATATTGTACAGGGTAAACATCTCCTGGATTCCGGCGGCAAAAAGGAAACCGTTTCCCAATTCCCAATCATAGTCAACGCGGGCCTGCGCGTTATATAAAAAATCAGATTGCCTGATAAGAGATGTAGTGCTGTACTGATATGGATTTATAAAGACAGAATCATCAAGCAGGTACAAATATTTATCATAATAATTAGTCATAAAAAAATCAGAAAAATGTTTATTGTTAATTTGAGAAAGCATCTCACCGTTAACGACCGAATCCTCGTATCCTGTTCCGGTTGAAAATTTCAGGAGCATGTCATTGCGCGGATTCCACGAAAGCCCCGCGGTGATAAATCCCTGATAATGAGTCCAGTCAAAGTCCGCGTTTGAACTGCTGCTGAGAATACTTGTATAGCTGGAATTTTCATACGTTACGCCTACGCCATCCATACCCCAGAAACCAGTCGCGGAAAATTCAAGATTGTCAAAGAAACGGTAGTTTCCGGTGATGGTTCCGCTTCTGATATAGGGGGCAACCCGTATTGAATTGATAATCTCAATTTCTTTAATCACCTTTGACATCTCCTGCGCCAGGGCAATAACCGGATCGTAGTAGGTAATACGCCCCATAAACAGAATGCCCCCTCTGCTTGCAGAGGATTTGCCCGAAAGCGGAAGGGAAAGATTAAAATTGGCCGCGCTGGTATTTGCTCCCAACTCGAATTCGATTTCGGTTGGTGAAGGCTTTTTGGCGCTAATATCCAGAAGACCGGAAATGGTATGACCATAGCGGCTTGAAAAAACTCCGTGGGAAAGCTGGGCGCTCTGTACCATGCGGGGATCGAAAATCGAAAAACCGCCGTCCCAGTGATAGGGGTTAGAAATATAAAAGCCATCCAGTGACGCGCTCATGTCTCCGGGATCGCCACCCCGTATACTTGGCTGGGCATCGAAGAACCCCGCGTAGCCCACGCCGGGCAGCAGCTTGACGGAACTCATCACGTCCTCAATGACCCCTATTTCGGCAGTTTGGGCAATGTCCCGCCCGGACACGGCAACGCTGCGTCCGGTTCTTGTCTCGCTGGTTCCCGGCCGGGCCGCTTCTATAACCAGTTCCCGGCCTTCCATAATGCCCGAAAGCCGCAGACCCAAAATGTATTCTCCGGTTCCCGGCACGATAACCAGCCTGCCGTTTTCATAACCCGGATAAGCCGCCTGAATCACCACCTGCCGCTCATCCGGCACAGAGATCAACGCCTTGCCATTCTCATCACAGATATACTGCCTGCCATCCCATGAACGGATCATTGCTCCCTCAAGGGGAAGGTTAAGTTCGATATCCTCGATTATTATCTGTACATCACGGGCAAAGAGGGAAAAAGCGCCCGGCAAAAAAATTACTACAAATGTGAATAACGTACGTATATTTCTCAAATCTAAAAATCCCCTATGTCCTATATCAAATTATCGCCTGAATAAAGCAAGGCTTTCAATATGGGAAGTCTGGGGGTAGAAATCATAGAAACGGAGTTCCGCCAGTTCATAGCCGCCCTTTACTAAAATCCCGCTGTCACGGGCCAGTGTCGCGGGGTCACAGGAAACGTAGGCCAATAGCGGCGGGCCTTTTGCGGCAAGCCAGCGGGCAAGCGCGGGGGCAAGCCCCTGCCGGGGCGGGTCAACAACAATAAAACCGTAAGCCGGACTGTTATGAGTAACATTTTTCACCCAATCCTCATCGCGCAGGGCGTATAACTCTGGTGTTGTACGAGCAGCGGCAAGGAAGCCAAGATTTTCCCGCGCAAGAGACAGGGCGCTTTTATTTTCTTCCACAAGATCAATATGCGGAAAAAATTCTCCCAGAAACGCGGCGAAAGTCCCTACCCCGCAGTAGAGGTCTGCCATTGGGCGGCTGCGATCAACATTCATAGTATTGCCCGTGACAATTTCCTTCAGTCCGGTAATAAGACTCTCCAGCATTGCGCCGTTACTCTGAAAAAATAACGCGGCCTCTATGGAAAGTTCCCGATCAAGCACATGGGCCTTTCCCCGGCGCACACCGCCTTCGCTCAGCAAGAGACCGCCGCGGGCATACACCATAAAGCGGTTTTGTTCCGGCGGCAGCGAAAGGAGCGCGGCATTTTGCAGCAATTCACGAATCCCCGGATCAGCGATTGGGCAGTCAGTAACCGGAATAACATCGCCGCTGTTTCGCGCTTTTAAGCCGCAGCCATTGGTACTAGTCCGGTGAAACTGCATACGGTTCCGGTATTCCCAGGGATTTGAAGAAAAGACTTTCGGCTCAGGCGGCTTGAATCCGCCGATGCGTTTGAAAGTATCGCCCAGAATTGCGGTCTTGGCCGCAAGCTGGCTGGAATAATTGATATGCTGCAAATTACAGCCCCCGCAGATTCCGTAAAACGCGCAAACAGGCTGTATGCGCTCAGGGGAAGCCTCAATTATTTCCAGCAGTTCCGCTTTTGCCCATGAGCGGTGTTCCTCAATGATACGGCAGTACAGGGTCTCGTCAGGGGCGCTTCCCTCAACGAAAATGCTTTTCCCTTCGAACCTGGCAAAACCAGCCCCGCCTGAGGCAATTCCCTCAATTCGTGTTGTAAATATTTCAGTTGCTGTCACTTTTTTATCATTTCCTATTTGATATTCTTTTTCCAACTTTTTTATATATTTCCATTTTATCTCTTTTTCCTATTCCCATATTTCTACTATTTCTATTTCATTTTTTACAATTCTATAAACAATCCTGTATGATTTTCTTGCGACATATATTTTATAATATCCGGTTAAATCTATATTGTTTTTATTCCCCAGCGCCTCACCAAAAAAAGGATTCTCAATTAACTTGTCAATTTTTTCATTGACTGATTTTTTTATACTTCCGTCAAGCAACTTATAATCATCAACAGCTTCGGGAATAAATTGTATGTTCACCGCTTACATCTCTTCCCTGATACTTTCCCATGAAACATTATTCCTGGGATGATATTTTTTCATGCGATCTTCAATAATACTTTTTATTTCAAACTGTTCAAATGTTTCTTCAATTTTTTTCAGATGTTCATATTCATGATATGAAAGCAGCACGGCTTCCATATTGTTATTTTTTAATATGTATACAGCTTTCCCGGAATTTGATAAATTCCGAACCGTTTGAGTGAGTTCCTTTTGCAGCCGGGTAATTGGCACCATTTGTTTAGTTTCGATCAACATATTTTTCTCCTTGTTAATATATATAGAATACTATATATTATAATATAAATCATCAGTATGCATATGTCAAGTCAAAAACGCAATAAGCCATTGCCCGAACCGCGCCGATGCGTTATTTTTCCAGCATGGACTTGCAAACAGGCGGTGATGATGCGGGGCGCAGGCTCGACCGGATTTTGCGCAAGGCTTTGCCTGAACATTCCCTTTCCCTGATCCACCGCCTTTTGCGGCAGGGATTGGTTCTGGTGAACGGCAGGGCGGCAAAACCGGATGACCGTGTGGAAGCTGGTGCGCTGATCACCATTCCCCTTGACGATATAAATTTAATGCGAAAAATTCACAATCGCCGCTCCCCGCTTCCTTCGCTGGAAATCATCTGGCAGGGCTCAGGCCTTTTGATACTCAATAAACCTGCGGGGCTTGCAGTTCATGGGCCGGACAGCCTTGATACGCTGGTTCAGGCACATCTTGCCGGAACGCTAGCGCCCTCGCTTTCCTTCAGACCCGGCCCGCTGCACCGGCTGGACAAGCCCACCAGCGGCCTCATTGCCTTTTCTGCGACTCTTGCGGGGGCGCGGTTTTTCAGCGCCATGATTCGGGAACGGAACATAACAAAAACCTACCTTGCCCTGCTTGAAGGCCGTATTGAAACAAACGAGGTCTGGCAGGATGATCTAGTCCGCGACACAGATGCGAAAAAAACTTTTATTGCCGGGCCGGATGCCGGTGCAGCCATTGGCAAAGCCGCGCTTACCCGCATACAGCCCCTTGCCTCAAGCAGCGGCTATACCCTGATCAGCGCGGAAATCGACACCGGCAGAACCCATCAGATTCGTGCGCAAGCCGCTGCCCACGGCCACCCGCTGGCAGGAGATGTAAAATACGGCGGCCATAGTTTAATTAGCGGACAGGACAAGGGAAAAAGGCGCGGCGGTGATTTTATGCTTCATGCGTGGAAACTGGAAACGAGCGCCAAAATAACCGGTTTTGGCACAAGCGAGCTTCCGCCGCTTTTGTGCGCCCCGATCCCCGAAGTTTTTCAAAATCGCATTCGGGAATTGTTCGGCGCTGATATTGCGCTTTACCATAAACTTGGCGTATCCTAAGTCAAGGAGAATTGAATGTTATCCAATATCACCAGAACACTGCTGCTTGAAATTGATGTGCAGAACGATTTCTGCCCCGCGTATACATCCGCTGCGGGAGAACAAATCCCCAATGGCGCGTTGGCCGTGCAGGACGGAGACGGGGTAATCGCCCCGCTGAACGCGCTGGCCGCCGCGCTTACCGCTGCCGGAGGCCGTGTCGCTGCTACGCAGGACTGGCATCCGGCAAGACACATTTCCTTTGCGTCATCGCACGACGGAAAAAAACCTGGAGACATAATCGATCTTGCCGCAGTAGCCGGACAAGTTCTCTGGCCGGATCATTGCGTGCAGGGAAAACAGGGAGCGGCTTTTCACGAAAAACTTGATCTTGAGCCAATAAACTTTATTGTGCGCAAAGGGTTTCGCAGGGGGCTGGATTCCTATTCGGCTTTTTTTGAAAATGATCGCTGTACCGCAACCGGTCTTGAGGGCTGCATTAAGCAGTTGAATGTCGAGACGGTAATTATCGGAGGACTGGCAACGGATTACTGCGTGTTCTACAGCGCAATGGATGCGCGGCGTTTGGGTTTTTCCGTGATTATCGCCAGCGACGCAATTCGCGGCGTGGGATATCCTGAGGGTTCTATTGAAAAGGCGACTCTGGAAATGCAGGCAAATGGTATCAGCTTTGCAACTTCGGCGCAGTTACTTGAGGAATTGCGCTGATGGATGTTAGCCGCTCAGCCCTGTTCACTGATTTTTATTCCCTCACCATGGCGCAGGGCTACTGGAAACAAAAGCGGCAGGCAGCTGATCGCAGAGCGGTTTTCGAAATGTTTTACCGGAAGCAGCCATTTGGCGGCGGTTATGCGATATTCGCCGGTTTGGGGACTCTGCTGGAAAATCTCGCGGACTTTTCATTTTCTGATGATGATATCACGTATCTTAAAAGTCTGGATATGTTTGAAGATTCTTTCATCGAATACCTTAAACATTTCCGCTTTTCAGGTTCGATCTGGGCCATTGACGAAGGAACTGTCATCTTTCCTCAGGAGCCGCTGCTCAGGATCGAAGGCGGCCTTATTGAGTGCCAGATCATCGAAGGGCTGCTGCTCAATACGATCAACTTTCAAAGCCTTATCGCCACCAAGACCTGCCGCATCTGGCTCGCATCGGGAAAAAGCTCGATTATGGAATTCGGCCTCCGCCGGGCGCAGGGGCCGGACGGGGCGCTGTCCGCGTCACGGGCCGCGTATATCGGCGGCGCTATGGGAAGCTCCAACACGCTGGCGGGAAAAGTTTTCGGTATACCGGTGCTGGGAACAATGGCCCATTCGTGGATCATGTCCTTCCCTGATGAAGAAAAAGCCTTTGACGCTTACGCAGAACTCTACCCGGACAAAACTGTTTTCCTGATTGATACATACGATACTCTAAAAAGCGGAATCATCAATGCCATTAAAGCGGGAAAGAAACTCAAAGAGCGGGGAAAAAATTTCGGAGTGCGCCTTGACTCAGGGGATATTTATTATCTTTCTACACAGGTCAGGCGGCTGCTGGATGAAGCGGGGCTTGGCGATGCCAGGATCACCGTGTCAAACGATCTGGATGAAACGATTATCGAAACACTGGTAAAATCAGGCGCTCCGGTCAACACATGGGGCGTGGGAACGCAAATGGTTACGGGGGCCAATGACGCGGCGTTTACCGGCGTATACAAACTGGCCGCATGCGAGGACGATGACGGGCGCATGGTTTCGGTGATGAAATTTTCTGACAACCCGGAAAAGACCACCAACCCCGGCGTGAAGCAGGTGTGGCGCATACGGGACAGTCAGGGTGAAGCCCTTGCCGATGTGCTGGCGCTTGACGCTGGCGAAGAAGATACGCTTGAACAGGGCGGCTCTTATAAATTCTGGCATCCCTCGGCGGATTACCGGCACTTTCATCACACAATCGAAGGCAGCGCCGAACCGCTTTTGAAAAAACGGCTGGCCTCTGGCGAACTCTGCGCTCCCCTTCCCTCTTTAAGCGAAATCCGCGCCCATGCCGCATCTGACATCGAAACATTTGATTCAACGTACAAACGCCTGCTCAATCCCCATGTGTATAAAGTTTCAATAAGCGAGAAACTCCGCAACCTTAAACTGAATTTGATTCGGAATTATCTGGGCGATTAGCTTAGCGGTTCATGGCTTCTGATGCGGTCTGCGCCTGCAGTTCATTATCGTAAATATCAACCACCGTTTCCCGCAGCCAGCCGGTAGAGCTTCCCTCAGCCAAAACCCATGTTTCAATTTTTTGACCGTTTCTCACTGATCGCCGCTCAATGATACTGACCAGCGAGCCCCGCCGCAAATAGCCCGATACAGCCGCGCCCTCAACCGGCTCGGCTGCGACATGGGTATAGGACATATTAACCACCCCAAAGCCAATGACCGGACGGGACAGCGGAGATGTAGCCGGAGGAATTACCGGCGCTTCATCCCTTTTTCCGCTGCACGAATCAAACGCAAGCGCAAGCGAAAAAATTATGCACAGCATATATACTTGACCACAGGGGCATTTACCAATTACGCTCATACTAATGAGAAATATAACCGTTTTTGCGGTTTTAGTCATCATTTTATTTCACGCCCCGTCTGTTCAGGCGCAGGATGAAAAAAAATCCATATTCAATTCGTATGCCTTTACCGTAGCCCCTCAGTTTGGCCTGTTCTACGGGCAATCAGAAGAAATTGTATATTCCGCGAATTCAAAAGGCAACTATTTAAGCCAGCTTCTGTGGGATATAAAACCTGTGGCATATTACGGTATAACTTTGGACTTTTCGCGGATAGAACCAATGAACCGCATCGGTTTTTTTTCGACTCTTTCCCTGAAAAACGCCATTCCCGGTGAAAGCGGAATAATGGAAGACAGAGACTGGCTCTCAAAAGAGAATGATGCGCTGACGCACTTTTCGTCCCATCCCATTAAGACGGAACTATTTTTATGGCTTGATGTAGCGGCGGGCATTTCCATCCCCATACAATCCCTTTCTCTGCTCAAAGTCTATCTCAAAGTGCCATATATGCGCTTCAATTTTTCCGGCAGGGACGGTCATGGAATATACGCCAGAACAAAACCAGATGGAACATATTATCCTATAGACGATGATCCCAGGCTGGAAAATTTCAGCGGGAATGTAATCAACTATACTCAGGAATGGCTGATCTTCGCACCCGGCTTTTCATTCGGCGTCCGTTTCCCCAAAGTCTTTGCGTTTGATTTGTCATTCCAGATAAGTCCCTTTATTCTCTGCGCCGATTTGGATGAACACCTGACAACCAATACCCAATACCGGGATTATATGCGGGGCGGATTGTTTCTTGAAATGGGGGCCATGTTTTCTTTTACATTCAATAACCGGATGAGCCTTTCCCTTGATTGTTCCTGGAATTATGTCTGCAAAACCAGAGGAGAAACCTACACCAGTGAGAATAATGATCGCTTTGTAAGGGGAGGCGAGGCAGGAGCCGGAATGATGATTCTGGATACCGGACTGCTGTTCAAGATACGTCTATAGAAACAGCGCCCTGGGAAAAAGAAAGTGCAATATAGCCACGGCAAGCATAATAAAACCGGCGATTTTTTTGTTGCGCAGGAAGGTGTCACCAATACGGCTGATTTCTTTTTCGTTTTCAATTTCAGTGGGAGAACTGTGTTCCCGGTAATAGCCGAATAGCAAGGTAAAACCGCCACCGATACCTGCCAATGCGGGAACCAAATCCCCCAAAATAGGAATTCCCTCAAAGGGAGAAAGGAGCTTCAAAATACCGGTTACACCGGTTAAAATACCCAGAATCAAACGAAAAACACCGCTGCCCGGAGAAATTTTCAGGCTGTTTTCTATTGAGATATTCTTCCCGGTATCAACCAAAATAAGCAGAAAACCGGTTAAACAACAGGATAAAACTGATAATAGATAGAGTTGTATCACATCAATCTCCACATTCAGTATAGACCAATGGAGCATATTTAGTCAAGTTAATTGGCAGGCCCTTATATATCCTCAAACCGTATACCTTCCCCGGCGGGAATGAACTGTCTCGCTGTCCTGCCGCGTATATGTTTCGCCCATACAGGCTCAAGTCCGGGACGGAGGATTTTTTCAGTTCGCAAAATCGAGAAATCATCAGGGCCTATGGCTTCTCCCTGCTGAATGTCCCGTAGCGCGTGGATAGAGCGGTTGGTACGCCGGTAATTTTCCCGTTCCGAAGGGGCAAGTTCCTTGACACCGCTGCCCAGCACACTTTCAATAACCGCGCTTCCCCGGTCCTGGATCAAAGCCGGCAGGGTTTCCTGCGGCCCCATTTCCGCGGCTTTATGAACTGCCTTGACCATGCGGGTAAACTCAGGCGGCGGCAGGGCGATTGGATCATCCAGCCCCGGATCATCGCGGGAAAGGCAAAAGTGTTTTTCAATAGCCAATGCCCCCTGAGTAAGGGCCAGAACCGGAACCAGTTCAGGATCAAGACTGTGATCGCTCACGCCTACCGTAACCCCGAAAACAGCCTGCAAACTCCGCAAAACCCGCAGATTGTAATCTGTCTCCGGCGCGGGGTACGCCGTTACACAGTGCAGGAGGCAAATTGGGGAATGGGGACTGTTGTCCGAACCACAACCCCTGATCCCTAAAATATTAACCGCCGCTTCAATATCCCCCAGCGTTGAAACCCCGGATGAAAGCAGCACAGGCAGGTTCCATGCGGAGACTTCTTCCAGCAGGGCGGTAAAATTAAGCTCCGGCGAGGCGATTTTAACTATTTTTGGCTGCAAGGAACGCAGAAGCGCCGCGCTTTTCAGGCCAAACGGGGTACACAGAAACAAAAGCCCCTGCGCTTCAATCAATTCCTTGAGTTCCGCGTAGAATTCAATGGG
>JAIRUN010000066.1 GCA_031254365.1 Treponema sp.
ACTGATGATGCACAATTGAAGAAATTCAGGAATGTATGCCCAATAAAAGTATCATAGGGTGTCGGAGGCAAGCGTGCCGTGCGTGCGTGCACGCATGGTGCGCTTGGCCTCGGACAGGACCCTACGAACCTCTTTTAGGCATACATTCCTGCTATTGTTTTTTACAGAGCGATCATCGAGAAAACCATGGCGAACAGGGAGACTGATTCGGAAATACCGATGACGGAGATGTACTGGGCAAAACCCTTGCCGGTCTCCCCTTGGGCGTCAGCCGCGGAAGCGGATATCTGTCCCTGGGCATATGCCGTAAACAAATTGCTGAGAGCGGCGGCTACACCGAGAGCCATGTACAGCAAGCCTTTCTCCGGATGCAGAGGGACTGCGGTCAGCATCTGGTTCATCAAAATGAAGCCGTAAAATGTCTGGCTCAACGGCATTGCGGCAAAGACAAGCAGCAACATTGGCGCGGGCTTATTGGCCACATAGCACCTTTTCCATGCCCCGACTACCGACTGACCGGCAACCCAAATGCCCACACCGGACCCGATGGTGGAAATACCCATTACCAAACCAGCACCTATCATTCCTAAATTCATACTCAACTCCTTACGTTATCAATTCAAACCGTCTCAGACGGTTATGATTCACTAACCTCTATATTACGCCGCATGAGCGGCGAAATATATCGAATGTCACCGCAAAGCGGTGACACTCATTTAACGGCAAACGGCCTGTACTTTGTCCCCGACCAGCTTAATCCCGCATGGCTTGAAAATTCAAGGGTGTTAAGCCGGACACCGTGTACCAATACCCCGATTACAGCCAAGGCAAAATTGATTCCGTGCCCGGCGACCAGTAAAATGATTCCGGCAAATATCAGGAAACCTCCCAGCATGGGGCCGGCCATTGTGTTAATCGTATCGGCAATTGCCGCACCGGCAAGACCGACCGCCCAGAGCCTGATATACGACATTATATCAGCGAACGCGCCGGTGATATTCAATACCATCCCGATAAAGTTTTGGCAACTTGTTAAAATCGATTTTCCAATACTCCCTTCATAGGAGTTGAAAACAAAGGTCAGCACCCATCCGCCGCCGATAAGGGAGATGAAAACGTTAGTGGGCATCGGGGGTTTCATGCCCACCACTAAAAGCAGAACCACGTTGTACATTCCCCAGAGTATGCCGAGGGTGCCGACATCGCCCAAAACCCTGAGGGTTTTAATATTTGCAAAAATCCGTTTTAAGTGGGCGATTGTCAAATGCAGCAAACCGACGGAGAAGCAGAATATCTGCAAATTCCGGGTTACGAAGGCCTTATCGGAATTTGCCGACGAAATGTACGGCAGCGAAATATCCTTGAGGAATTGGGGCAGGGCGTCAATTTTAATTCCGAACCACGCGCAGGTCAATACACCCCAAGTTAAATTGCATACAGCCATTAAAAGGAAGAACTTTAATGCAAGGGGGACACCGTTTCTTGCGGTTTTAATAATCAAGGCAAGGGCGGTAATAGTCATAAGGAGGCCGTAACCGCCGTCACCGAAAATCATGGCAAAGAAAATTGAAAAGAAAACAAGGAACCAGATTGAAACATCCATTTCGCGGTAAGCCGGTGTTACTTCGATAAAATCGGTAAGGGGGTAAATCAATTGCGCAAATTTACTGTTCTTCAATTTGGTGGGAACATTGAGGTCTTCCGGATCGGGATCATTGGCTGCAAGCGCCCAATTGTTTGCGGTAGCGGCGGTTTTCAGTTTTCCCATATCTTCAGCAGGTATGTATCCCGTAAGAAAGGAATAACTGAATTCATCCGGTTCCCCTTCAGGTTTTTTGAGTTCCGCCTTCGCCGCTTCAAATTCCACATCCCGCTCTATTACTGCCATTTCTTTTACAAGCGCCGTCCGGCGATCGGCAAGATTCCTCATGCGGGTCTCAATTTCATTCAGATGGAATTTTACTTCTTTTTCTTCCTGTTCAATCGCTGAAAGGGGTTTTTCAGGCAAATGAAACGGCATTACACCCGGTATCTCCCTGTCAAAAACCATAAGACGCACTGAAATTTTATCCGCGCCGATTTTAATGTAGCGGGTCTCCTTTGGAATTTCCTTAAAGCCCGCAGGAGTAAGTTCGTATAAAAATACCGGGAACCCCGATGCGTTCATTTCTGTAATTGTGGCAGGTGTAAATTCACCCCATGCCTGAATGCGGGCCTTTTCCCGCCCAAGAAAAAACTCCCGCTCCTGAAGGGGCTTACGATCCTTATCTACGCTTAACATATAATCAATAAGGCCCGGCCGGTCAGGGGCGTTTATCGCGGCCAATGAATACGGCTCCAGTTCCTCAAGACCCATTTTATCCGTGGCGCGGCGGCCCCGGCGCTCTCCGAGAGCAAGCTGGGCCCGGCGATCGCGTCCGCCGGTTGGCTGCTGCTGAACAGATTTTTTCTTCGGCGGTTTATACCCTTCTATCATGCTAAAGGCGCTTTCGCCCCTGTTTCTCCGTTCAATAGCTTTTGAGAGTTTATCAGAAGAGCCGCCGGATTTCTCCAGATGCAAGACCCCGATTTCACGCAGCTTTGTCATTGCATCCTGCCGGGATTTATCCTGAACCATCAGGCAGACTTTTTTCATGGGTACTATCACGAGGGGAACCTCCCTTCACTTCGTTCCAGTCGGGTGAGGATACACGAGGGGAACCTCCCTTCACTTCGTTCCAGTCGGGTGAGGATACACGAGGGGGACCTCCCTTCACTTCGTTCCAGTCGGGTGAGGATCATTTACTGCGCCGCCTTCACAAGTCCGCTCTTGGCGATCTTGCCCCGTACTACCGCGGAAGTCTGCTGATCTCCCAGATACACCTGAATTTTTTTAATACTGCCTCTGGTTTCAGGTATTTTAATTTTTTCGAACAAATTGACCCGCTGGGTCGTTACGCGCAACTCGTGATCCAGACGCTTGCGCTGCTCTTCAACGATCTGCGCTTCAAGATCAAGCAGAATCACCTGTTTCATTTTTTCAACGGCAGTATCAAGCCAGGGGGGAGTTCGCGCAAGATCATAAGGGGCAACCGAAAATTCAGCGCCCTCGAAAATGGGAATGGAAACACCGGCGATATTTCCCTGGCTGGTTCGCAGACTGGTGATTTTCAGTATCTTCGGAGTAAAAATCCCCTTCTCGGCAAAAACACCGACCCAGTTTTTGAATGTCTCATCCAAACGGTTTTTCTCGGCGTGCAGTTCCTCGATTCGCAATTCGGTAATCCGTATCTCTCCCTGCAATTGCTGTTTTTTCAGCATCAGGGTCGGCAGATAACGCCGGTACATCTTGAGGGAGTCTTTTTGCTTTTTCAGCTCGTTTTTCGTGAGCTTTATCTTCGCCATGAATACTCCAGTCCTAGTTTCTCTTCGGCCAGAATTTGGTGATCAGTTCGGTCCGCAGTCCCGTTTCTTCGGGATTGAAACAGGCGGACAGGATTTCCCAGCCCAGATCAAGGGCTTTTTCCAGCGGAATGTTAACCGAAAGATCCATCATCTTCGATTCAAACATTTCGCCGTATTTCAATAATTTCTCGTCCCAGGGACTCATGATGAAGCCCATTGCCTTCTTTTCCAGAGTATCCCGGTATGCGGAATAGAGCTTGATCATGCCGTCCATAAGGGCGCGGTGGTCAGCGCGGGTCTTGCCGTTAACCTGCTGTTTAAGACGGGAAAGTGAACCAAATGGTTCGATGCGTCCGTTCTTGAGGTAATACTGGCCTTCGGTGATATACCCGGTATTATCCGGAACCGGGTGGGTTACGTCATCGCCGGGCATTGTCGTTACGCCTAACACGGTGATGGAACCGGCTGTTTCAAAGTCAACGGCCTTTTCATAGCGGCTGGCAAGCTGGCTGTACAGGTCGCCCGGATAGCCGCGGTTTGAAGGAACCTGTTCCTGAATAATCGAAATTTCCTTCATCGCATCGGCGAAGTTGGTCATGTCGGTTAACAGTACCAGTACGTCCTTGCCCTGCAGGGCGAATTGCTCGGCAACGGCAAGTGACATATCGGGGATCATCAGACATTCAACCGTGGGGTCGCTGGCGGTGTGCATAAACATAACCGTGCGGGCAAGGGCCCCGGCGTTTTCCAGCGTATCCTTAAAGGTAAGGTAGTCATCGTATTTCAGGCCCATGCCGCCGAGGACTATAACGTCAACTTCGGCCTGCATTGCGATACGGGCCAGGAGTTCGTTGTAGGGTTCGCCTGATACCGAGAAGATCGGCAGCTTCTGGGAAACGACCAGTGTGTTAAACAGATCGATCATGGGGATACCGGTGCGGATCATCTTGCGGGGGATAATGCGCTGGGAAGGGTTAACCGAAGGGCCGCCAATGGGAATCAGATTTTCGGTCAGCGCGGGGCCCTTGTCACGGGGTTTGCCTGAACCTGAGAAAACGCGGCCCATGAGGTTTTCGGAAAATGACACCTGCATGGGACGTCCCAAAAAGCGCACCGTGTCGCCCGTTGAAATACCCCGGCCTCCGGCGAATACCTGAAGCGATACCAAATCACCCTGCAAACGGTTTACTTCGGCCAGTGAAGTCCCGAACACGGTGTCAACTTCGGCAAGGTCTCCGTAGCGGATCCCTTCGGCCCGGACGGTGATAACGCTTCCGGTAATGGATTCAATTTTGCTATATACCTTTTTCATCCTTAACCTCTTTTTGTTGTACGGCCCTATGCCAATATTTTCTCGGCGGCCTTGTCCAGGCCCTTTGATTGATCCTTCACCGCATCTTCAATTTCTTGTTCAAGCTCCTTGAAGCGCGCGCTCTGCCACTCAGAACCATTGTAGTCCAGGAATTTCTGTCTGAGCCGGTTGAACCAGATACGGGCCTCGTTTTTATCGGGGAAGCTGAACTGGGAGGCCAGTATTTCAAGCAGTTTGGTAAAAGTATAAATCTGCCGTTCCGGTTTAACCGCCGCGTCAACCGCATCGAATGAGTTCTGCTGGAAATACACGGAATCGATAATTTCGCCCTTGAGGTAAATCACATAGTCTTCGATACTTGTGCCTTCCTCGCCAACGACCTTCATCATGTGTTCGACTTCCGTGCCCCGGCGCATAAAACCGTGGGCATAACCGACTTTTTCGGCGCTGATAATTCCTTTGTATTTTGACCAAGAGTCCAAGGGGTGAATGGCGGGGAACTTGCGGGCATCGGAACGCTCACGAGAAAGGCCGTGGAACGCGCCAACGACTTTCAGCGTGGCCTGGGTTACCGGTTCTTCAAAGTTACCGCCCGCCGGGCTGACCGTGCCGCCAATAGTAACTGAACCGACGCTGCCGTCTTTCAGCCGCACAAGGCCGGCCCTTTCGTAGAAGCTGGCAATGGTGGATTCAAGGTATGCGGGGAAGGCTTCCTCGCCGGGGATTTCCTCCAGGCGACCGGACATTTCACGCATTGCCTGCGCCCAGCGGCTGGTTGAGTCCGCCAGCAGCAGGACGTTGAGTCCCATTTGCCGGTAATACTCGGCAAGCGTCACCGCGGTGTATACCGAGGCTTCGCGGGCCGCTACGGGCATTGATGAAGTGTTACAAATAATGATCGTCCGTTCCATAAGGGAGCGTCCGGTTTTTTCGTCTTTGAGTTCGGGGAATTCTTTAAGGGTTTCAACAACCTCGCCTGCCCGCTCGCCGCAAGCCGCGACAATAACAATGTCAACATCGGCGAAGCGGCTGGTGATCTGCTGCAGAACCGTCTTGCCCGCGCCAAAGGGACCGGGGATACAGTAAGTACCGCCGCGGGCCACGGGGAAGAAGGTGTCAACAAGGCGCACCCGCGTTACCATGGGGTCTTCTGGTTTAAGCCGCTCCTCATAACAGTCCACCGCGCGTTTGACCGGCCAGCGGAAACTTAAGGACACGGGAAATTTGTTGCCCTTCTCGTCTTTGAGTTCGGCGATGGTATCCCGGATTCTGTATCTGCCCGCAGGTTTAATGGAAGCGATAGTGTAGCTGCCATACATCCCGAACGGGACCATGATCCGGTGGGTGAAAGCCCCTTCCGGCACTGTCCCCAGCGTATCGGCGCGCTCAACCTTGTCACCCGCTTTCACCACCGGCGTGAATTGCCAGATTGTATCAGTGGACAAGGGATCGAGATACACGCCCCGCTCCAGAAAGAAACCCGCAGCCTCGGCAAGTTGAGGCAGGGGGTTTTGCAGACCATCGTAGACCTGACCCAGAAGGCCCGGCCCAACCTCTACCGCAAGCATATCCCCGGTAAACTCTACCTTGTCGCCAACGGTAATACCCTTGGTGATCTCGAATACCTGGAGCTGGCTTACCTCGCCGCGAATACGGATAACTTCGCTTTTAAGCTGCTTGTCGGCAACTTTGACATAGCCAACCTCGTTCATGGAAACCGCGCCGTCAAAACGGACGCTTACCATATTACCGTTAACGGCTACCACCGTTCCTTTTGTTCCGATCATTTCGGTTCTCCCACACGTGTACCTGACTGCGCGCTGCCCAAAATGGAAGCGTACAGCGATTTATATTCAGTAAAACCTTCTTCGGTCTTAAATTTTTCCTGCCGCTCAAGCAAAATCAGCTTGAGGAGGTAGGCGAAGATTGAATCTCGGCCAAAATAGTCAAAGCCCTGTAAAACATCAATCGCGTTCCAGCGGGCCTTATCAATGAGAATCTCCCCTGCCAGCGGAGATTCAGTTGCGATCACCGCCTTTACCGCCGCAGTAGCGGCATCTATGGGAAACATCGGCGGCTCAACCAGTATAAGTTCTTCATGATTGGACTTGATGGCGCGATGCCGGGCCACATTCAGCCGCAAAGTACGCTCCCATTCCCGCCAGCCATCAATAAAACCCGATCCGGAAGCCAGAGCCTTATTAGCGTATGAAGGGCTTTTATCACCCTGCTTTAAGGGCTGGGGCTCAAGCTCGACAGTTTCCAGCAAGGCCGCGTCGCCTTCGCTGATCAAGGTTTTTGCCAGAGCCTTGAATGCGGCGGAAGACATAGGCGGCTTCTGCCCGAATATGAGATAGGGAAGCTGGGATACAAGGTAATAGTATGATCCCACTTATTGTTCCTTAAACGCCTTTTGCGGAAGTCTTGAGGATTTCCGCCAGCCGGGGGTTGAGGTAGGCCGAAAGCAGTTCCGCCACAGACTCCGCGGAAAAATCATAATAGGCCGAGCCGTCTCTGTTGGAAATCTGGAAACCCGCGCTCAAATTACGATTGGACTTGAGTTCAACACCCTTCCGCAGTTTTTCGGTGAGTTTTTCCTTAAAGAAGGTCCGAAGCTTGGCAAGCTGGCCTTCAGAGAGCAGCACCACAAGATCATCCTCGCCTTTTGCGACCCATGCCTTGAGCAATTCCGGCAGTACCGCCTTCAGGGTATCTGAACTATAGACATCGCCGAGCTGCTCGGAGACAAGTCTATCCAGCAGAAACTGGATTTCTCCCTTAAAGGCCAGCACAAGGTTGCGGGAAGCCTGTTCCAGCGCAGCCACACCGGCTTTTTCAAAACGCTCGGCATCCTCTTTGCCCCGTGAGACAATCCCTTCGGCCTCTTTTTGAGCGGCCTCGACTATCTGCCTGGCTTCCGCCTCCGCTTCCCGTTTGACCCGGGCAGCATCTTCCGCAGCGGTTTCAATACCGTCTTTCTTTATTTTGTCAATGAGTTCCTGAACCTGGATTTCCATGGCGTCCCCTTTTTGTCTTCAGAACTAAAACGCACATGCGCTTGTTATGTATGAAGTATATCATCTTATTTTCGTAATGGCAAGCCCTTTTCTACAATATTTTATTGAAGAATCGACATTTTTTGAAACATCATTTTTTCTATAAAAAACAATAGAAAATCATAAAAAAAACCCAATACTTCAAAAAACAGCAAAAATACATTATACTGTAAGATAATGTACACAAGGGAAATCCAGGCCCCGCAAGGCTCGCCCATAGAAAATGGAACCCCCGTGCAGGGAACCTGGAGCCGGGCTTTTGACGAAGTTGATCTGCTGGAAATACGCAGACCTTATTCGTGGCCCCTGCCGCGCTGGCTTCGGGACTGCCGGATCAAGGAATGGGAATACTTCGCCATTCAGGACGAGCGTTTTTTCATGGAGGCTCTGCTGGGCAATGTCAAACTGTACCGGATAGTCCAGATTTTCCTGTATGACAGGGAAAACGGAGAAAAATTTGTGTTCAGAAAGCTGATGCCCGGCAGCGGCTGGCGACTGCCCCGGAGCCTTGCCAATGCTTCGGTTGACAGCCGTTCCTCCCGCTTCTTTGTACGGGTTCATACCTGGCTCAACGCAGATACCATCAAGCTGGATATCCATATCGCGGCAACCAGCCGGTATCCGGCATTTACCGCACATCTGGCGTATGGTATGGCCAGAAGCAATGTTACTCCGGTGGCGGTTTCCCTGAATTTTACCGAAAGGCGCAATATGTACGCCTTTAAGGCGCTTGCGCCGGTACGTGGGGATATAACGCTGGAAGGGCGGCATATCAGCTTTGACCCAAAGCGGTGTTCGGGAATATTTTGCGATTATAAGGGATTTTATCCCTATCGTATGGAGGGGGTGTTCTGCGGCGCTATGGGTTTTGACGGGGAAGGCCGACGTTACGGTTTTCATATTGCGGAAAACCAGACCAGGGAAGCCCGTAAAAACAACGAAAACGCCCTGTGGCTGAATGGGCGTTTGATCCCGCTGCCCCAGGTATGGATCACCATGCCGGGGGGCGCGGAATCGGACTGGATTATTCAGGATGTGGAGGGAATGGTGGATTTGGTATTCAGCCCCTCAGTGCAGAACAAATGGGGTGCAAGCCTCCTGCTGACGAGTGCCGGCCTTGATACGCATCTGGGACAATTTAACGGAATGCTGGCAAGCGCAGACGGAGAACAGATACAGGTATGCGGCCTGTGGGGAATGGGAGAAAGGCTAAAGTTGCGGGTATAAAATGGACAAGAAACAAAACACAGTGTATGCGCCGGGAGAACTGGACCGGGTGCGTGGAAAATTAGGTAATATTGATTTACAGGAAGCAAAGCGAATGGCCCGTCTGCTCGGCGGAGAAGTTGGCTATGAGCGGGAAAAGGAAAACGCCCCCGCATCCCGAGGCCGGCAGAAAGGCGAAAGAACGGAATCGGCAGCGCAGGGCCGAGACGATTCCGGAAGGCGGCGTTCAGGGCGTTTTATAGAACCGCCATCTCCTGATGAAAAAGAAGGGGCCGGTACGTCAAAAAAACGCTCCAGCCAGAATGCGAACGATCCGCTTGATGATCCCGCAATCAAGCTGCGTGCATCCTATAGCGAGCGGCTTAAAATGGACCGTTACGCCGCACAGTCTGAGTTCGGAATAAAAAATACCATGCAGGTATTGGCCTCAATGTTTTCTTTTTTCAAAGAGCCTCAGGATTATGTTAGTCCCCGTTTTATTATGCGGCGGATGAACGAACATTACAGCACATTGGAAAAACTTGTTACCGCAACCAGAAGTCTCTTTCCCAGGAATAATGCGGATCGTAATGAACATATAAAAAAAACATCTCCGTTTGTATACACCGTTCTGGATACAATCCGTTACTGGAACGTAGAAAATATCGGCAGCGAGATGGCGAGAGTACAAGCACATCCCCGCTCGGCGCTGGTTTCGGAATGTGCCGATTTTCTCCGCTTGATATACAGGCCGTTGTTTATTCTGGAACAGTTGGATTTGGAGACGCATATCAAGCCGGCATACAAACTCCTGTATAAAGTGCTGTATGTCGAAAGTCCAATGGACTCCAAAGACAAGAATCAAACCCTTATTCGCAACGCCATTGCCGCCTTTGCCGAAGTTCGCGGCGAGGTACAGTTTGGCCTGTACCCCCTGCTGATGAAATTGATCTCCGATCACTGGCTTCCGTATGAGCGGCTTTTTATTGATCGCCGCCGCCGCTATATGGCCTTTCTTAATGTCACTGAAAACGAACAGATCAGCGCTCTGGATTTAACCCCTCAGCAGATAGAAAACGGCGATTTGGACGCGCTGAGGGAAGATATAGAAAGGGAACAGTCGCAAGAGGCGGATATTGAGGAAGAAGATTCCGAAGACCCGGCGGTAATTGCCCGAAAAGCGCAGAATGCCGCGATGGAAACCGAACGGAAGGCATTGGATAACAGTCTTGGCGTAATGGAAGCGCTTTTCCCCAATGCGGGCTGGAAGCAGTTGGCGGAATTCCCCGACCTCTATCCATACTTTTCCGGCATCTACGATATGCGAAAAGGACATGAGCTTGTCGCCCCCACTGATCCGCTCCATCAGGTTGCCGTGCTGATGTATATTCTCGGTGATCTGTGCATGGCCCTCCGTTATGTGAATTTTGGAACAGCTACAGGCCCCGATGATAATTCCACCTCAATAGAGCAATATCTGAGAGAAATTATCAATAGCTGGTCGGGGTATATAGAAGAAGGGTTCTCAAAGGCATACCTGCCCCGCCTGGGGGAATACTGCCGCTTGCTGGAAAATTCCGCAGAGATACGGACATCTCCGTATGCAAAGCGCAGCCTGAACGATCTTCATTGGATCAAGCGGCTCTATTTTCTGCCATACTACAAATTTGAGTCAATCGGGCCGCCGCCCCTTCAGAAACAGGAAGTCATAGCCATTTACAGTGAATTGCGCACATTTCGAAAATATCTCGCCGCAGTTGCCGCAGGCATTGAGCAGGGCAACCGGCAGGGCGGCGCGGAAAGCAAGTCCCGCTGCGACGGGATTGATAATCCCTGGGCTCACTATAAATTCGAAATACCCAATCCGGTTTCCCGGCGGATGGACGCTTTATTGGCTCCGGCAAAAAGAAATAACGCCGCTGTCGTTTTCTTTGCCCTGTCAACTGCAACTGTTCTGGATAATATTATCAACAGTGAGACAAGCTGGGCTTACGGAGACCGTCCGGGCCCCTTGTTCCGCAGTGTTAACGGTGAAGGTATTATACCGGTATTCGGCACTGATGACAAACTTGACGCTGATAAAATTTTTGCCAATTCATTAAAACAGAAAGAAGCGGAACGCAAAAAGTCAGCGGAATAAAAATGAAACAGAATATCGGGGACAGAACCCGTCTTATTAAAATCGCTTCGCTTACCGCCCTCATTGGCAATACTTTTTTGGCGGCGGTAAAAATCGGAACCGGTATATACGCGGGGAGTCTTGCCGTGATTGGCGATGGTATTGATTCGTCAATAGATGTGCTTATCGCAATAATGACACTGGTTGTAGCGCGGATCATCTCACAGCCCGCAGATGAGGATCACCCCTGGGGACATGGCAGAGCGGAAACCGTGGCGACATTCATCCTTTCCTGTATACTTTTTTTTGCCGGAGCGCAGCTCATCATCAATTCGGGCAGTCATATTATTTTCGGCGTGGAACATGAAGTCCCCACCTTTCCGGCGCTTGTCGCAACGGTGGTTTCAATCATAGGAAAACTGCTGCTGGCCTGGTCGCAGTATATGTTTGGGAAAAAAGCCAATTCGCCCATGCTCAAGGCAAACGCGAAAAATATGTCCGCCGATGTGATGCTTTCGGCGGGAGTCCTGGCAGGGCTTGGGCTTTCCATTTTTTTCAACATCGGCGTCATCGATTCCTGGGCCGCGCTTCTGGTGGGCCTGTGGGTTATCAAAAACGCACTGGGCATTTTCCTGGAAACCAACACGGAGTTAATGGACGGCGGATCGGACAAGGCCCATTACCAGGCTGTATTTGAAGCGGCCAATTCGGTTGAAGGGGTGGAAAAACCCCACCGCGTGCGTATGCGGCGCATCGCCGGATTCTGGGACATCGACATCGACATTGAAGTTCCGCCAGACAAAACGGTATTCGCGGCGCACTGGATCGCCTCCAATGTTGAAAAAGCCATAAAGGAAAAAGTAGAAAATGTCTACGACATTGTAGTCCACGTTGAACCTTCGGGAAATCTGGAAAACGAGGGCTACGGTCTTTCCGAGGAAACACTGGAGAACCACTGATTTTTGTTTCATTTGTAATAGGCTAATGGTTATGATTTGACATTGTTGTGTAATGAAGGCTATGTCATATTAACACTTAAATTTAACGTTAAAGTGAAACTTTTTTACACCATTTTCAATGAAACCAGCTTTTTTACCTTAGCCGCCTTTTTGATTTTTAGTGATTCATATTCGTCGAAAGTTAAAGGTCTGCCAAGCGTTTGAGCCAGCTCTATAGCTTTTCGGTTGTCATATTTCAGTATATCAGTATTGGTGTTTACCAGTATTAGATTTTTAGCCATTGTTTTTTCCTTTCAAGTATTTATTGATTAAGGCTTTGCTGGCTTTTGTGTCAAAATACAGACGGTTTCCGAATAGAATCTGCGCTCCGTATTTTTCCACATAATGATCGATTAAAACGGTTTTACTGTCAAAAACTACAAAACCTTCAAATCCGGCATCCAGTGAATCCTTCGCAACGTAAGCAAAAAGCGTTCCGGCAACATTGTCAATTTTCCTGGTTTTACCGATATTTTCAGGAGCAAGCTCAATGCGGTAAATGATGTTATATAATGAACTTGGCACTTCTTCAAACTCAACTAACCCTTGTATTTTTTCATTTTCTAAATATGCTATCTTTTGTGAAATTGCGCCCATTGATTTGTCCCAGTCAAATTTCCAGC
>JAIRUN010000090.1 GCA_031254365.1 Treponema sp.
GTTATATTTCCCGCAAAATCAAGATCACCGGCATTCAACTTTTCAAGCAAATCATTCCATGCGTAAATCTCAGGCTGAAACCGGATACCGAAAAGCCCGGTCAGCCATTCGCAAAAAAATGCGGCATAACCACCCACAGCGGATTCGCCGCCGGCATCTCCGGTACTTGCATTGTTTCCTTTTAAGAACGCCTCGGTCGACAGGGTCATCGCGTAAATAAACGTATCACGCTCTTTGTTTAGCGCCTCAATAGCTGAAATTTCCTGCGCGGTTACGCCGGGGATATCGCGATATGTGATAAATGGTTCTTTATCAAATGAGGATTGATCCGGTTTCCGGGGACACCCTGTGACATAAATCGTAACGGCACAGAGAATCAACAACATGATAATACGTTTTACAATCATTATCAGTATTATTAAAATAACATTTTGAGCTAATTTTGTCAATATCCTGGTCAATATTCCGTATGCTGAAGGAATCAACCATTATCATAAGCCTTCGCAACGCTTATGGCTTTCTCAAACTCACTGTGCAGCAAATACTCTGAAATGGCATCAAGCAGTTCTTTGACAGGACGCGACCATGTTCTCTGCTGTAATTCACCGAGCGCGTCTTTGGCGGCTTTTTTGTCATACGCCGCGCTTGCCGTTTGTATGGCAGCCAGTTTTTCGCGCAGATACGCCAAGTCATCTTCTGAATCTTCAACCGCGACTGCCCCATCTTCTTTTGGCCTGATTTTCCCGATTACCGCCCGCAGCTTCTCCAGAAACACCGGGGTTTCTTCCGTCAAAACATCTCTATTCCGCTCCCGTCCCGCATCTTCCAGTCTGAGCGCAATGCCGGACAGTTCCATTTCGCCGATATTCGCAAGCGCGCTTTTTATCGAGTGAATATTGATAATATACGCCCGTAAATCCTCATCTTCGTAAGCGTCCTGCTTTTTGTGTAATCCTTCCAGCGCGGCGGCGACTTTTTCAGCGTCCCGTATAAAAATTTCCGCCAGATACGAATCTATGGGCTGCGGAGCCGTAACGGGGCTGTCCTTCTCCGGTTTATTCGTTTGCTGGCGGGCAGCCTCAAGCACTTCCGGCGGCTGTTTGTCGCGTACCAGTTTATTCAGCACGGCATTAAGCTGGCGTATATCTATTGGTTTGGAAATAAACTCATTAAATCCATTTTTCAGAAATACTTCCGCCTGCCCTGACAGCGCGTTAGCCGTCAGCGCGACAATCGGGCGTGTATAACCCATGCCGCGTATGATTTGTACCGCCTCGATACCATCCATTTTGGGCATGAAATGATCCATGAATACAAGATCATAGACAGCGCCGCTTTTGATTTTTTCGATAGCTTCAAAACCGCTTTCAGCAGTGTCAATCAACAAGCCATACGGGGACATGAGACCTCTGGCAACATACAGATTCGTTTCTACATCGTCAACAATAAGAATACTGCCATACGGCATATACTCGCGTACAATTTGCGGCGCTTTTTTCATCTGTAATGCTCTGCCCAGATGAAACTGTTTGAGGCTTTCCGTCAATTCTCTGCCTAACACACCGGCATCAACGGTCCCCTGCGGCAAACGCACGGTAAAAACCGAACCATCGCGCGGCTCGCTTTTCACAAAAATTTCGCCGTTCATCAGGCGGATCAAATTCCGCGTAATGTTCATGCCCAGGCCCGTACCCTGAGTCATACGGTTGGCTTTCATATTAAAGCGCGTATACTCGGTGAACAGCTTATTCACCTGCTCCTGAGTCATACCCTGGCCTGTATCACTCACACGGAACACAAGCGTTACCTGGCCCGTACCCGCCTGCTGCGCGTTATCAACGCCAACTGACAGTGAAACCTTGCCGCTATCCGTATATTTAAACGCATTGCTCAATAAATTATTCAGAATCTGCTTAATACGCAGTTCGTCCCCGAACAGCGTTGACGGGATATTCTCTTCCAGTTCAAGAACGAATTCAATGGGCTTGCTGTCGAACCGCATGATATTCAAATGTACGGTGTCGTTGATAAGGCTTGCGACATCGTAATTAACCGGTGTCAATTCAAACTTACCGGCCTCTATTTTGGACATATCCAGTATATCGTTGATAAGGGCCAGAAGCAGATAACCGGAATTGTAAATTTTACCCAATGCTTCCTGCGTGGACAGCGGAAGTTTTTCATCTTGCAGTTGAATCTCGGTGATGCCCAATATCGCGTTCATCGGCGTGCGTATTTCGTGGCTGACCCTTGCAAGGAAAGCTGATTTGGCGCGGTTGGCGGATTTCTCCTCCGCCTGCCGTATGGCCATCTGTTTCAATTTTGTAATATCCTGCACCACTTCAACATAGCCGGTGGTTTCGCCTTTTATATCTTTCAGCATCTCCACATCCACCCGATAGGACGCATCGTTATGCGTAAAATAGGTCTGATGCGATCCGCGCTTCACACATTCTATACCGCATTTTTCGGTATTACAGATGGAGGACCCCCACATACTGCAATGCCGGCCCAGGACTTCGTTTCGCTTGACCCCCAAAATCTTTTCCGTTGCCGTGTTGATAAAGGTCCAGTTCATTATTGTATCGGTTACGGACAGGGGAAAGGGGATGGTATCCAGAATTGATCCAAACCAATACGCCATGTGCCGGTTTCTTTCATCGGCCATATTTTTTGCTGCGGCAATACGCCACAAAATGATATTGAGTATTATCGCCATCACCAGGCCCAATATACTGACTATGACCCCTATCCTTGTTACACTTTGATAATAATCTTTCGAGTATGCTATAACGGCCATCATCCAGCCGTTTTTAAGGTGACGGAGAAAGAGAACGGACTCATTACCGGTGTAATCTGTTGCTCTGCGTTCAGAAATATCTTTTCCCTGTTCTAAAATATCCACTATAGCCTCGCCATCGTTCATGTCGCGTACAGATCTGCCCCAAAATGACGGATGAGGGTGAGCAATTACTTTATATCCTTTGTCTACCAGTATTCCGTAGCTGCCACGGGTAATATATGTATTGACGGCGTATTCTCTAATCCTGTCAAGCATTACATCCAGACAAACCACGCCCAGCTGACGGCCATCTTCGTCAAAAATTTGGCGCGCGTATGTAATGGCAGTTACACCTAACGACATAACCACATATGGTTCCGTGATTCCAATCTCTCCATCGGCATCAATTGCCGCCTTGTACCAGGGACGGTCTTGAGATTGAAAGTCATCCGGCGGTATCCAACCGGTACCAAAATGGAACTTCCCGTCAAACACGTCAAAAACACCGTAAACACTGGTAGTGTATGACATGAGCCGGGGGTCGGCCAGCATATAATTGGTTATGCTTGTTATATATGCTGATACTTCATCGAACGTGCTGCCCTGCAAAATCATACCACGGACGGTTTGCGCTATAATGCTCAATGTGGTTTCCGGTTCCTTGAGATCGGCTTCGATATATGCCTGGGTGTTGGCTATCGCGTTATCTACATCACGCAATAAATGTTTGCGTTCAATATCGCCCATAAAGAAATAACTTACAAATGCCATAATCGCAAACGCTGCAAACACAACCAGCATCTGCCCGGATACGAGGCGCAGGACAGCCTGTGTTTTTTCAATGGAGAGACGCATTATTATATATAATATGCCCGATTTTCATTTGTGTAAAGCCCTGTTTTTGACCTGCTTGCCTTGTATGTTTGAATAAAAAGTGCTTCCTTAGCCGGAATTTTCTTGCTTTTCTCCGTTTTTTTTGCGATATTATATGGGAAAACCTTCTATACTCATATTTATAAAAGAAGAGGCGGTATTGTATGTCGGACCAAAGTGTCGTACCCATAGACCAGATTTTGCCCCACAAATTGCCCCTGGTGGCCCTGATGGGCAGACCGATTTTTCCGGGAATTTTTACGCCCATCATGATTGGAAACCCCACCGATGTAAAGGTGATTGACGATGTTATGGCCACAGACGCGCTGATTGGGCTCGTAATGCTGCAAAATGAGACCGAAAACCCGTCCTATGGCGACCTGTATAAAGTAGGAACCGTTGCCAAGATCGTCAAGAAGATCAATTTGCCGGACGGCGGGGTCAATATATTTATTTCCACCCTCAAACGTTTTCGCGTGAAAAAATCGCTCCACGATTCCAACCCCATTGTGGCGGCCGTTGAGTACATGGAGGAAGAAGAGGACAACACCAGCGAAGTAAAGGCCCTTACCCGCGCGCTGATTTCGGAGATGAAACAAATATCCGAGAACAATCCGCTCTTTTCCGAAGAGATGCGGCTCAATATGATCAACATCGATCATCCGGGAAAAATCGCCGATTTTATCGCCAGCATCCTCAATATCGACAAGGCGGAGCAGCAGAAAATTCTTGAAATCCTCAATGTACGCAAGCGCATGGAACAGGTGCTGGTATTCATTAAAAAAGAGCAGGAACTTCTGCGGATTCAGAAAAAGATACAGAAAGAAATTAACGAAAAAATCGAAAAATCCCAGCGTGATTATTTCCTGAAAGAAGAACTCAAGGCGATCAAGGGCGAACTGGGAATGACCACCGATGCCAAGAGTTCCGATTATCAGCGCTTCAAGGATAAAGTCGATGCCTATAAATTCGAGGGCGAAATCAAGGAGATTGTCGAACAGGAGCTTGAAAAGTTCAATCTGATGGAACCAAACTCGGCGGAGTTTATCGTTACGCGCAATTACCTTGACGTAATATGCGGCCTTCCCTGGAATGATCCCGCTCCTGAAAAAATAAAAAAAAAAAAAGCGCAGGC
>JAIRUN010000104.1 GCA_031254365.1 Treponema sp.
CGAAATAGATTCCGGTATCTGTGCCTTTACCCTAAAAATAAATGTCGAACCCTTGCCAAGATCGGACTCTATCCAGATGTTTCCCTGCATCATCTCTACAATTCTTTTGGAAATAACAAGCCCCAGGCCAGTTCCTCCAAATTTACGGGCTATGCCGGAATCAACCTGGACAAATGACTGAAAGAGTATACCCTGCTGCTCCTCCGAGATGCCTATCCCCGAATCCGTTACCCGCAATTCCAGTTCGCAGGATAACGGGTCATCGCCTGAGTCGATTCTTTGTACATCAAGGCTGATCTTTCCTCCTTCGGGGGTAAATTTGATTGCGTTGCTGATCAAATTGGCAATAACCTGACTAAGCCGCTGTTCATCGCTGATGACATGGGACGGAATCCTGGGGCCGGTATTGACGCTGAACTGCTGTTTCTTTTCGCCAAAGCGGAACTCAAACATATTGTTCACCCGCTGCAGCATCGCGAAAAAATCAAAATCTGTGCAGGAAAGCTCAAACTTTCCCGATTCGATTTTTGACATATCCAGAACATCGTCTATGATTCCCAAAAGATGCGCGGAAGCGCCTTCTATCTTTCCGAGGCAGTAGTCCTTCCGCGTCACATCATTCGAATCTTTGGCAATGGTGGTCATTCCGATAATTGCATTGAGGGGGGTGCGCATTTCGTGGCTCATGTTGGCGAGGAATGTTGACTTGGCGCGGCTGGCTTGTTCCGTCCGCTCTTTGGCTTCGATAATCTCGGTCATATCATGAAAGAGGACAAATGTACCCTGAAAAATATCCTCATCGTTATACATTGGGGTAAAGTGAATTTCGTAATACCGGAAATTACCGTCCGCGCCAATATCCAGTTCCCGCTCAAACACAATGGGATTTTTTTCCCTGATTGAAGTTTGCAGAAAAATTTCAGCCGCACCGGGCTTTTCAGGCATGATAAAACGGGAAAAAATATCCCGGTAATTTTTTTTGCGGATAGTGTCAAAAGTAATATGCGTCCGCTTGAGAAAAACATCGGCGCAGTATATCAATGCATCGTTTTTGTCCAAAAGCAGAATGATGTCGCCGCTGTTCTTGAATACCATGTTCATATAGCTGTCCTGCCGGGACAGCCAGTGGTCTTTTACCGAACGGGCATACTCGTATACCACGGCGAGAAGCATCACAAAAAAATACAGGCCGCTGATCAGGGTAGCTTCGGTAACCGTGTAATCAAAGGCCCCCCAGCCCGGCGCAAAAGTTCCGGCTATGGTAACAAAGAGCAGGATCAGCGCGGGGAAAAAACCGGCAGGCAGGCCCAGCGTAAAAATGGACATCAGGGGATACAGGTATATCCACATACTGCCAAAACCCCGCAGCTCGTCTTTCGCAAAAAATGATATGCCGCAAAAAACACCAAAGAGTACGGTGAGAATACATCCCCCGACCATAAAAGGAAGTTCAGTGCGCAGGAGCAGGAGATTCATAAAAATCATAAAACCGATAATAAGCAGAACAAGGCCATGCTCGACATTTCCGCCCCTCATTTCTGAAACGCCCTGACCGATAATAAAGAACGAAGCGACCAAATAGGTAATATTGAGGACAATAAGACGGAGCATGGCATCCATGTCTTTCTCGTCCTGCATTCCCGTAAATTTGCCGCTGGTCAGCAGGGAGATGGCGACATCTTTGATCATGCCCATCCTCAACACGGTGTTTCAACCTTTATGTCAGATGAATTTTTTTCCAGCAGTTTCTTCGTGCAGAAAACCGCCACCAGGATTCCCAATACAAGGAGCAGGACGGCAATGCCCAACTGAAGGCCGTGAACGGAGGCGTTGAACTGATCATGCTGCAAGAGGGCGATCCGGTCTTTTATGGACAATACCAGCGATGTATAGGTAACCGCCAGCATTATGATCGTGGGGATGATCAGTACGAACAGGCGGCGGCCGGTTTTCTTGAAGAACAATATGCAGGCGATAAGGGTCAGGGCCGCGAGAAGCTGATTCGCCGCGCCGAACAGCGCCCAGATTGTCTGATATCCCATGATCGCCAAAAGATACGCCGGCAGCAGAGTGAAGATCGATGCGGCTGTTTTAGTCTTCAAAAAGCGGAACAGAATATTTCCTTTGCGCTGCGTATCCTTCTCAATATCAAAGAGTTCCTGAAACGAAAGCCGCCCCAGCCGGGCAACGGTATCCAATGTAGTCAGCACAAACGAAGAAACCGCCAGTGAAACAATGGTAAAGGAAACCTGATTCGGCAGCCCCAATTCATGGAGAAAACCGGAAACCGCCGTGGCAAAAACAACCGGCGGCGTTTCCGAAGGCAGAACCCCGTTTTTCGCAAGGGAGCCGACCGCGATAAGGGCCAGAATCGCGACCAGCGTTTCCACCAGCATTGCCCCGTAAGAAACGGGGAGCATATACTTCTCGTTACTGATCTGTTTTGAAGCCGCTCCGGTGGCCACCAGTGAATGAAAACCCGAAATCGCGCCGCAGGCAATAGTGATAAAGAGTCCGGGAAAGAGGAAGTTGTTGTTTACCTTAAACGAAGTAAAGGCCGGAATGGAAATCTGCGGGGCGGTAAATACCACGCCGATAAAGGCCGCCAGAATCATGGCGACAAGCAAAAAGGAATTGAGATAATTCCGGGGCTGCCCCAGCGCCCAAACCGGAACCACCGATGCGATAAAGATGTAACCAAAGACGAGGTACAGCCATATATTTTTTTGAAAATAGACGGGAAAGAAAAGACCCAGAACAATACAGATGATAAGCAGATCAATGGCAATGATTCCGCTGGCAAGACCCGATGTTTTCCGCATGCGGATAAAGAACCCCAACGCCACTGCCACGGCAATAAACAGGCATGAAGTTGAAGCTACCGAGGCGTTGGTTTGTATCTGTTCCCCGGCAGCGTTAAAACCGGCAAAAGTCCCCGCCACAATGTCGGCAAAGGCCGCGGCAATAAGCACGGAAAACAGCCAGACGAATATCAGAAACAGGCGCTTGCCGGCCTTTCCCACATACTGCTCAATAACATAGCCGATGGACTTTCCCTTGTTTTTTACCGATGTGTACAAAGCGGCAAAGTCATGCATCGCCCCAAAAAAAACCGAGCCAAAGAGCAGCCACAACAGTACCGGAACCCAGCCAAACATCGCCGCGATGATAGGCCCGTTAATCGGCCCCGCCCCGGCGATAGAGGCAAATTCATGCCCAAACAGCACTGAAGGATTTGTCGGCACATACTCCATTCCGTCTTCAAGTTCATGGGCCGGGGTTTTTCGGGAAGGGTCTATTCCCCAACTGCGGGCCAGATAGCGGCCGTACAGGATGTAGGCCAAACCCAGCACTACAACGGAAATTATCAGGATCAGTAATCCGTTCATCTATTTAATTATAGTATACAAAGCTATCCCCGTACACTTCTATTGCCAAAATTCTTCTTTCTCTATTGAATATATCCGCATTAAGAATATATAATTATAGTACCAGAAGAAGGGGGTATCCATGTCTGAAGACTTTGATTTTACGATAAACACACTGGGCAAGTGCAATATCAAGTCGCCGATTAAAATGTCCACGGCAGCGGGGGACAAAGTCGTTAACTATGTTACCGATGATAAGCTTGTCCGCCTGAGTACAGATGTAAAAACCGGGGCGCAAAAACCGGTTAAAAGAACGCAGGTACTGGAGTGCGCCGGGCCGCGGGAAATGATCTATTTTACTCCCGCCCATGTCCATGCGGGAATTGTTACCTGCGGGGGACTGTGCCCCGGACTCAATGATGTAATCCGGGCCATTGTGCGCTGCCTGTGGTATCGCTATGGGGTTGAACGGATCACCGGCATCCGTTACGGTTTCAAGGGTTTTTTGCCGGAATCCGGTTTTGATGTTAAAAAGCTTGACCCGGAAAGCGTTGATGATATTCACAAGATAGGCGGAACCTTTCTGGGCAGCGCACGGGGCGGCGGCAGGGAAGTAAGCAAAATCGTTGATACCATGGAAAAGCTCAATCTTAATATGCTCTTTATCATCGGCGGAGACGGTACGCAGCGGGGGAGTCTTGATATTGCCGAAGAAGTTGAGCGTCGCAAGCTCAAAATAGCTCTGGTTGGAATCCCAAAAACCGTTGACAATGATTTCGCGTTGATAGACCGTTCTTTTGGTTTTAATACCGCGGTGGCCAAGGCGGTGGAAGTGGTGGCGGCTGCCCACATGGAAGCATCCTCGGCAATTAACGGTGTCGGCCTCGTGAAGCTGATGGGCCGGGAATCGGGGTTTATAGCCGCCTGTACCGCGCTGGCAAGCCACGAGGTGAATTTTGTGCTGATCCCCGAAGTGCCGTTTAATCTTGAAGGTACTAACGGTTTCCTGCATCATCTTGAGGAACGGCTCAAGCGCAGCAAGCACGCGGTGATTATTGTGGCCGAGGGAGCCATGCAGGATCAGCTGCTGACCGAGCGTAAAACCGATGCCGGGGGCAATCTCAAAATGGCCGATGTGGGAACATACCTCCGCGAACGGATCATCAAATACTTTGACGAGCGGAAAATAGAAATCAACCTCAAGTACATTGATCCGAGTTATGCGATCCGTTCCGCACCCGCAGACCCCGATGATTCTATCTACTGTGAACGGCTGGGCAATGCGGCGGCCCATGCGGCAATGGCGGGAAAAAACAAACTGATCATTGGCCTGGTGAATAACGAGTTTGTCCATTTGCCCATCAAAGAGGTAATCTCCCATCGCAACCATGTTGACCCCGAAGGAAACCTCTGGCGTGATACTCTGGACGCTACTCATCAGCCGGTACTTATGGTGAATCAGTTTAGCAAGTAGGAATGGCGGAAAAAACATTCTTGAACACCGGCGGCGCAACGCTGGATCTGGCTGACGCAGAAATTGACGCCCTTTTTTCCGAAGCTCTGGCAAAAGTTCTTGCTGATATGGCTGCGGCGGGCGGCCCCGGAAAACCCGCCTCGGCCCTGCTTATACCTCCTGATATAACCCGCTTCCATTCAAGGGCGGGTTTTTTGACTGATATTGCCTGCCGGGAATTGACCAGGGCGGGAATTAGCCTTGCGGTTCTGCCCGCATTGGGGACGCATATCCCCCTCTCCGGCGCGGAGATTGAGCGGATGTTCCCCCATACCCCCAAGTCCCTGTTCCGGATTCATGACTGGCGCAATGATGTTGTGGAACTGGGCCGCATTGAAAAAGAATGGATTGAAAATGTTACTCAGGGTGCGGTGAGTTATGACTGGCCGGTGCAGGTAAACAAACTGCTGCGGGACGGCGGTTTTGATCTGATCATCTCGCTGGGACAGGTTGTTCCCCATGAAGTAACCGGAATGGCAAATCACGCGAAAAATATTTTGGTGGGAACCGGCGGCAAGGAAGCCATCGACAAGAGTCATTTTGCCGGGGCCGCCTTTGGCATGGAACGGATGATGGGCCGCACGGATACGCCGGTACGGGCAATGTTAGACGAAGGACTTGCACGATTTGGCGGCAAGCTGCCGCCCATACTGTGGGTCCTTACCGTCATAAGCGCCCGCGGCACAAGTGCGGCTGCGGACAAGAGTGGCTCGCTGGCCATGCGGGGACTGTACACCGGCTTTGGCCGTGAATGTTTTGAACAAGCCGCTGCCCTTGCCCGGCAGGTCAACGTAGACATTCTGGATGAGCCGGTGCATAAGGCCGTTGTATACCTTGAGCCTGAAGAGTTCCGCACTACATGGCTGGGAAACAAGGCCGTGTACCGTACCCGCATGGCAATGGCCGATGGCGGCGAACTCTTGATCATCGCGCCGGGGCTGGAACGCTTTGGCGAGGACAAGGGTATTGACGCACTGATCCGCAAACACGGCTACCGTCCGGCGAAAGTTATTCGGGAAAAAATAGCAACTAACGAGGAGCTGGCAGACAGCCTCAGCGCGGCGGCTCACCTGATCCACGGTTCCAGTGAAGGCCGCTTTAGCGTCCGCTATTGTCCCGGCCCCGGCCTCAGCCGGCAGGAAATCGAGGCCGTTGGTTTTGAATGGGGCGACATCAATGAGGTGGTAGCTCGTTACGATATACACAAACTCGCTGCCGGCTGGAACACACACGCTGACGGCGAGCGGTTTTTCTTTGTGCCAAATCCGGCGCTGGGGCTATGGGCCCTGCATAACACTTTTGAATCCGGAAACCTATGACTGAACGGCACAAGGCTCTCGCGGCGATAATCTCCTGCGTTCTGTTCTGGGGATTTTCTTTTATCTCGATAAAGGTGTCTGTTGCCGTTTTCCCTCCCATGTCTCTGGGCCTGCTCCGTTTTGCCATCGCCCTGATTTTTTTGTTTTTTATCAAACAGAAGCTCGCCCCGCAGGAAAAACTCCGCCTGAGGGACATTCCCCTGCTGTTCGGCGCGGGTCTTAGCGGCGTTACCCTTTACTTTTTTTTCGAAAACAACGGTGTCTCTTTGGTAACCGCGTCCGAGGCTTCAATCGCCATAGGGGCTATTCCCGTGCTGACCATGATCGCCGACTGGCTCAGCGGAAAAATTACCCATAACAGAGACAGCGCCGCGCATCGTGCGCCGCGCATCGGTATCCGCCAATGGCTGGGGGCATTCATCTCTATTGGGGGAGTGTGGCTCGTGGCCGGAGTTTCACTGGCCCTTTCGGGCAGCGTTTTGGGCTATATTTACATGGCAGGCGCGGCCCTGAGCTGGGTGACTTACTCCCTGCTGACCCGTCCCCTGTTTGCCCGCTGCTCCCGAATCTACATCGTGTTCTGGCAGTCGCTTGCGGGTTTTATCTGCTTCATACCTTTTTCCATTTTGGAACTGGGCCGCTGGGGAACTCCCGATCTGCCGGTTATCCTGCATGTGGTTTTTCTTGGCATTTGCTGTTCCGCATTGGGCTACTGGTTTTACGCCCGCTCCCTTGAAGTGTTGGGAATATCGGTCAGCGCGATTTTCATCAATCTGGTTCCGGTTATTACCGTTACCGGCGGTTTTTTTGTCATGGGCGACCGCCTGAGTCCCCTGCAATGGCTTGGCGCTGCGCTGGTGATCTCAGGCGTGTATCTGTCGATGTGGAAACAGGGAAACGCAAACCCAAAGTAAGCGTCAGGCAGTTTCCTAAATCCACTTGCGGCGTTTGAAAAACAGCACCATTCCCAGAGCAACTAACGCCATAACGCCCAGCACAATGAAATAGGCCGGGGCAAAACCCAATTCCGGCATAAAGGTAAAGTTCATTCCGTAGACACCCGCTATAAAGGTAAGCGGAATAAAGATAGTGGAAATAATCGTCAGCACCTTCATCACCTTGTTGAGACGGTTGGATGATGCCGTCATATTTATTTCCATAATTCCCGCTATCAGTTCCCGGAAGGTTTCTATGGTTTCAGCCGCCTGAATGGTATGATCGTACAGATCCTTGAGGAAGGGCGCAAGGTCATTACTTACCAGTTTTGAATCAAAGTGAATCAGCATGGAAATACTTTCACGCAGGGGCCACACCGCCCGCCGCATCTTGAGCAGCTTCCGTTTAATATCCTGAATATCCTGAATAAAAGTATCATCTTTTTCATCCAGCGCCCGGTCTTCAAAATCCTCGATTTCCCCACCCAATGAATCGATACTGATAAAATATTCGTCTACCACCGCGTCGATGATCGCATAGGCCAGGTAATCTGACCCCATACGCCGCACCCGTCCGGCATTGTTCATAATCCGCTTTCTGATCCCGTCAAAACAATCGCCCGGCTTCTCCTGAAATGTCAGTACGGTGTCTGTGGTTATTACCAGGCTAATATGTTCAAAATCAAATCCCTCCGAATGACGAATCACTTTGAAGGCAACAAACAGGTAATTGTCAAATTCTTCGACTTTGGGACGCTGATGGGTATGATCAAGAATATCCTCCACTGTCAGGGGATGAATCCCGAATATTTCCGCCAGCCTGTTGATCTCTTCCGGCATATCAAGGCCTTCCACATTGATCCATGTAATACCCGAAGGATTTTTCCAGGCGGCCAAGTCCTGAACACCGGGCATAGTCTTTGTCCATGCGCCGGCAGGATCATAACCGATAAGTGAAAGAAGCATATAATACGATACTATGGGACGATGATACACACAAGGGTCATAAAAAAAGAAACCCGGCCACTTACTTGAAGCGGCCGGGCGCCTTTCCGAGACGTACTGAGAGATAAAACCCCGGTACTTTAAGCCCAGGGCGTTTACCCCTATTGCAGAAGCTGAAGAACCGTTTGTCCCCTCTGATTGGCCTGCGCCAGCATTGCGGTGCCTGCCTGTGTGAGGATCATGTTTTTGGTATAGTCGACCGTTTCATGGGCCATGTTACTATCCCTGATGCGGGCCTCGGCTGCTTGCAAGTTTTCTGCTCCAACATCGAGACCGCGGACTGCGTGTTCCAGACGGTTTTGGTAGGCGCCAAGATCAGCTCTTTGCTTGTTAATGATATTTAACGCCCTGTCGAGAGTTCCAATGGCACGGTTGGCGCTGTCCGGTGAGGACAGCGAAATAAAGGTATCGTCACCAACGTTCCGGATCCCAAGACCCTTCGCAGTCATAGTGCCGATATAAACTTGTGTCCGCTGATCCATGTTGGCGCCGATATGGAGCCACATAGAGGCGGTTACCACGTTTTCGCCGACTGGGCGGCCAAAACGTCCGGTTAACAGATTCATCCCGTTGAACTGTGCGTGAGAGGCAATTCTGTCGATCTCTGCGACCAAAGCCGAAACTTCGATCTGGATGTACATGCGATCCTCTTCGGAGTAGATACCGTTGGCGGCCTGCACCGACAATTCGCGGAGACGCTGGAGAACATCTTCGGATTCCTGGAGATAGCCTTCCGTTACCTGAATGAATGAAATACCATTCTGGGCGTTAAACGCCGCCATATTCAGACCACGGATTTG
>JAIRUN010000082.1 GCA_031254365.1 Treponema sp.
TTATCTTAAATTTGTTATTTGTAATATTCAAAATACTTTGAAAATTATTTGAATATAATTTTATACCATTTATCAAATAAAACGCTGGATAAAATTTCCATTGTTCATCAAGGTATGCAAATTTATCTGCGCCAATAGAATAAACTTTTGTTGTATTATGGCATTTCCAGCAATCTCTATATCCAGTAACCAAATAAATGTGTTCAGTAACAATAATATTATAATCAGGATTAATCCATTTAGAAACTAACGGTAATTTTTTATAATCCCATAAATACCATATTTTATTTATAGGATCCCATTGTGCACCATTTTTTTTTGCTTCATCTTTTTCCTCAAATTTAACATTCAAAGGTATTTTCATTATAACTCCTTATATTACAATAATATGTTTTCGTCAAGTGTTTTTTGTAACAAATCTGAAAACAATCTAGGGTTGTATGTCGCATAACAGGATTGTATACGCAGGGGAATCCTCTTGCGCGGCAATTCAAAGAGCTAAGGCGGCCAAGCTGTCCATCATCGAATTTACCCCGGGAAAAGGGGCATTTTTCGTAAATTTACCGTTTTTTCCCGGTATTTTGGGCCAAAAAACCTGTTTTTTTGGGCATTTTCTATTGAAACTTTTGTCAAAACAGTATAGAATTAGACAGAATCAGTTGTACTTGGGAGGGGAAAACTGAAATTGTCTATAGGCGCTTTCCGCGCATCTTATGCCGCGCTCATTATGGGCGCCGGGCTCTTTTTGGCCCTTAGTTCCAATGTCTCCGCTCAATCAGTAGCGCCGGATCTTTCCGGTGACGGCGCTCTCCCGCTGCTTGCCCAGGAAATTCCCCAGGACCCAATAAGGGCCGCTGAACAGGGTTTGACGCTGGGAGATGACGCTCCCTTTGCCGGAACCGGAACCGGTTCCCCAATAGCGGGTATATTCAAGGTGCTGCTGACTCTGGCGCTGGCTGCTGCGGCTGTATACGGCGTGGTTTTTTTTATCAAGCGGGCATCCCGGCGCACCGGCCCTGAAGACCCCTTCCTCAAAATTCTTGCCAGCGCCAGCCTTGGTCCCAACCGTTCCGCTCATGTAGTTTCGGTCGGTTCACGGGCCTGGCTGCTTGGTTCCGCTGAGAGCGGCGTGAATCTGATCAGCGAAATCGAAGACAAGGACATTCTCAACGCCATGTTCCTTGATGATTCCCGGAAAGGCGCTGAAAATACCGGGAACCGTTTCCTTGATTTTACGGCTATGCTTCGCAAGCTGGGTATGCCGGTAAAGTCAGACGCTCCGAATGCGGAAAATATCCGCAAACGCCGTGAAAGGCTCAAGGGGCTGTCATGATCAAAGCAAGGGTATTGCTCATAACGCTTGTGTTCAGTTTCCTTATTCCCCTGCCGCTGGCGGCACAGGCAGAGCCCTTCCCCGATATGTCGGTGCAGGGAACGATGAACATACCCACGCCTCCCGCGCCGCCTGTGATCCCCTTTATCGATCTGACGGTGCGTAATCCCGCAAGCGGTCAGGAAGTGGCCTTTTCTCTCCAGCTCCTGCTGCTGCTGACGGTGCTTTCCCTTGCGCCCAGCATTATTATTTTGATGACGAGTTTTCTCCGCGTTTCCATTGTGCTGGATTTTATCAAGCGGGCGCTTTCATTGCAGCAGGTTCCTCCCAATCAGGTGCTTATGGGGATTTCCCTTTTTCTGACGGTGTTCATTATGTGGCCGACTTTTTCCGCTATTTATGATAATTCGATACGGCCCCTTTCTGCGGGTGAACTTTCGGTGGAGACGGCTTACAGGGAAGCGGAAGCTCCTTTGCGGATGTTCATGTACAGCCAGATGAGTTCGCGGCCGGAAAACATCAGGCTTTTTATGGCGATGCGCGGCCTTGACCGTCCCAACACTCTGGCCGATGTTCCGACTTATGTGTTGATTCCCGCGTTTATTCTCAGCGAGCTTACCGTTGCTTTTAAAATAGGGATACTGTTGTTTATTCCTTTTATTGTTATTGACATGGTGGTTGCGAGCGCCCTCATGTCTATGGGTATGATCATGCTCCCTCCGGTAATGATATCCATGCCTTTCAAACTAATTCTGTTTGTTTTAGTTGACGGCTGGGGGCTGCTGACGGGCCAGTTGGTTCGTTCATTTATTCATTGAGGTTATTGTTATGAGTATTGGCGAGGTAACGACACTCCTGCGTCAGGGAGTAATACAGGTTCTGATAATAGCGGGCCCTCTTTTGATGGCCGCGCTGGTGGTAGGGTTGGTGGTGGCGATTTTGCAGGCCACTACCAGTATACAGGAGCAGACCCTTACCTTTGTGCCAAAGATCGTTGCTATTTTAGGGATGCTTGCCTTTTTGGGCGGCTGGATGATGAGTTCGCTGGGGGAATTTACAGTTCAGTTATTCCAGCGGATTCCCGATATGGCGAGGTAGCGGAAAGTGATAGATAACGCGGTTATGCAAAACATACTCGGCTACGGGCCGGTTTTTCTCCTCATTGCCGCTCGCGCCCTTGCCATGATCGAAACCGCACCCCTGCTTTCATCGGACGCTATTCCGCAAGTGGCAAAGATCGCCCTTGCGGGTTTTGCCGCCTTTGCCGTACTGCCGACAGCGGCTGTGTTTGCCGTGAGCGGGACTCAGGCGGGCGTCACCGGAATTCCCGGTGTTGCCGGAGCTTCGGGCATGACAGGAGCGGTTACTCTTCCCGGCTCAGGCGGCGTGTTAAGCGATCTGCGTTTTGAGCCGTTCAGCTTCAGCTTCCTTTTGCTTATTCTGGGCGAGGCCATTATCGGCCTTATCATCGGTTTTTTCCTCACGATTATTTTCGCCGCCTTCTCCACTGCAGGCCAGTTCTTCTCCCTGCAAATGGGCTTTGGCGCATCGGAAACTTTTGATCCCCTGTCGCAGATCGAAAATCCCCTGATGGGCCAGTATCTTAACCTCGTGGCAATGCTGATCTTCCTCACTATCGGGGGTTTTCGGGAATTGTTTCTCGGCGGCTTCTGGCGTTCTCTGCAAAGCATAAACGTCATTTCACTGATTGAAGGACGGGAACAGGTGGTGGGAATGGTAGCTGCCGGGCTTTCACGGCTTTTTCTCGATGCCCTTGTCATTTCCCTGCCCATATTGGGAACGCTTTTTCTCACATCACTGTCCACGGGGCTGATCTCCAAGGCCGCTCCCCAGATCAATATTCTTTCCGAAGGGTTTCCCATTTCCATTACCGTGGCCTTTGTGCTGATTATTGCCGCGCTTCCCTTCATGACCGAAGCCTTTGCCCATATCATGGACTCCGGTTTTGCCACAATCCAAAGCCTCTACTCTCAAATCGGACAGCGGGCAGGGGGGATGTAAAAATGAAAAAAGAAAAATTAAAAATTAAAAGAGGGGAAAATATAAGTGTGATTGATGATATAACAAATCAAGGGTCGCCTCGATCACTTTTCACTTTTCAATCTTCACTTTTCATTCATTTGCAGTGGTTTTCAGATGGTGACAATGAGGCCGAGGGCCGCACCGAGCAGCCGACTGAACATAAATTACAACGCTTGCGGGAAGAAGGCCAGGTTGTCAAAAGTCAGGAACTGGTGGGAGCGCTGGGCTTGTTTTTGCCCGCCTTGCTGCTGCTTTTTTTGGCCCCTTCAATGCTCCGTACCTGCGTGGAAATGGTTCGCTTTTTCTTTCTCCGCGCGATAGAGTTGGATCCCACCAAAGACGGTATTATAGTGCTGATCTTTTTGCGGTATCTGGTGCGGCTGCTGTGGCCGATTCTGCTGGTAGCGGTGTTTGCGGCCTTGTTCTCGAATATCGCGCAGACGGGATTTCTTTTTACTACCAAGCCTATTACTCCTGATTTTAACAAAGTAGTTCCCCGCTTTGGGCAATTTTTCAAGCGAATATTTTCTGTCGAGGGGATATATAATTTTTTCAAATCATTGATAAAAATGGCAATCATCGGGTCAGTGGCTTTCTTTTTGATCCGCTCGGATATCGAACAGATTCTCAATCTGCAAAAAGCCGGTATCTGGCTTGGCCTTGTTACCATTGCTTCTCTGGCGATTCGTATGCTGCTGATCTGCGGCCTTCTGCTGCTGATCCTTGCCATACCCGATTATATGTTTCAGCGCTGGCGTTTCCGTGAACGGCACAAAATGTCCCGGCAGGAAATGAAAGAAGAAATCAAGATGTACGAGGCGGACCCGCAGATACAGGGCAGAATACGCAGCCGTTTCCGTGATCTCCTCAGGCAGAATATTACCGCTTCGGTTCCCCGCGCTGACGTGGTTATTACAAATCCGACCCATTTGGCCCTTGCGCTGGAATACAATCAGCAGGCAATGCCCGGCCCAATGGTTACCGCAATCGGCGCTGATGAAATGGCTGCGAAGATCAGGCAGATTGCCGAGGAGAACGGCGTGCCGCTGGTGGAGGACAAGCCCCTTGCGTGGGCATTGTACCGGGAGACCAATGTAGGTGACATTATTCCCGTTTCATACTGGCGGGCTGTCGCGACTATTCTCAGCAAGGTGTGGCATATCAATGAACTGCGGCGGAATAACGAGCGGATGAGGGCATGATGCTAATTATGAGGAGAAGTGTTAATGGCTGATGCGGCGCGAGCGGCGACAGAAGGAATGGTCTCACGGAGTCCTTTGAGTTTCCTAAAGGACAGCTTTCCCGCTGTGGTGGTTATTTCTATTGTGATTATGATTATTCTTCCCATGCCCACGGTGCTGCTTGACGCATTGATGGCGATTAACATGGTTTTCTCGCTGTTGGTGCTGCTCATTGTGTTGTACACCCAAAAGCCCACCGAGTTTAGTCTTTTCCCGACTGTGCTGCTGGTGGCTACGGTGTTTTCTCTGGCTCTGAACATTTCTTCCACCAAACTTATTCTGGCTCAGGGCGCGAATTTTAACGGCAGGATGATAAAGGCCTTTTCCAGCTTCGTGGTTGGTACTGATGGCAATAAGGGTATTGTGATCGGCTTAATTATCTTTATCATAATCATAGCGGTACAGGTAGTGGTTATTACCAAAGGCGCGACCCGTGTTTCCGAAGTGGCGGCCCGTTTTACCCTGGACAGTATGCAGGTCAAGTTTATGGCCATTGAAACCGAATACAGTTCCGGTTCCATTACCGAGGAAGAAGCCCAAAAAAGAAAAGCGCAGATACAGAAAGAATCTGATTTTTACGGATCAATGGACGGAGCGAGTAAATTCATTTCAGGTAACGTCAAGGTTGGAATTTTTATTATCGTGGTTGAAATACTTGGCGGCATCATTATCGGTATGGCTTTGCACGGCGAACCAATGGCAAACGCGGTGAATAATTATATCAGTCTTACCATTGGCGATGGGCTGGTTACCCAGCTTCCCGCGCTTTTGATTTCTACCGCTATGGGTATTGTGGTAACCAGAGCCGCCGCGACAGGCAATCTTTCCGATCAAGTGCTTGACCAGATATTTTCCCGTTATTCGATTGTTTACTGGATTTGCGCCGGTGTGCTGGTGTTCCTCTCCGTGCTGCCGGGTTTCCCCTGGTATGTGCTGGTTCCCATGGCGGCGCTGATAGCGCTTCACGCTTTCAGGATTGGCCGCAAAGAGCAAAAAGCCGCCAGTTTTAACGAGATGATGACAAAATCCAAAGACGCGAAAAAAGGCAAAGAAGAAAGCGCGGAAATGTCGCCGGTGGTTCCTCTGGATTCCCTTTCGCTGGAACTTGGTTACGGCCTGATACCGCTGGTTGATAAGGAAAAAGGCGCGGAACTGCTGGAACGGGTCCAGGGTGTCAGGCGTCAGTCGGCCCTTGATCTGGGGCTTGTGATCCCCAAAGTGCGGATCATTGACAACATGATCCTTGAGCCGTCTGAATATTGCTTCAAGATCAAGGGCGTTGACGTGGGCAAGGGAAAGATTCGCATGGGCTACTACCTCTGCATCAACCCAGGCACGGTAACCGATGAAATCTCCGGCGAAAGAACCATTGATCCCGCTTTCGGGCTTCCGGCGCTCTGGCTTGAAGAAAATCGCCGCGATGAGGCTGAACGGGCGGGCTATACCGTGGTGGATCCTCCCTCGATTGTCGCCACCCATTTAACCGAGATCATACGGCATCATGCCGCTGATATACTGGGACTGCAGGATACCCAGTCCATTCTCGACACCCTCCGCAAGGAATATCCGGCGGTGGTGGACGAGGTATTACGAGAGGGCAAGGGCCTGCGGGTGGTGGAGATTCAAAAAATATTGCAGAGTCTGCTAAAAGAAAAAGTGTCTATTCGCAACATGGTGTCGATTCTCGAATCCATTGCCGATTATGCGCCGGTTTCCAAAAATATCTGGTTCCTCACCGAAAAGGCCCGGCAGGCGCTTGCGAACCAGATATGCCACCAGTATGCCGATGAAGATCGCAGATTGCGGGTGCTTACCATTGCGCCGGAACTGGAACAGAAGATCATTGACAGTAAATATGAGACACCTTCAGGACTGGTGTCGGCAATGGACCCGCCGAGTCATCAGGCATGGATCAAAGCGGTGAGCAAGGCGGTTGCGGCGGTCAAGGGAAAGGGCTGGCTGCCGGTTATACTCTGTTCCGAGCAGGCCCGCTATCTTGTAAAAAATTCAACGGACCGCGAACTGCCTGATTTGGCGGTTCTTTCGGTTCCCGAAATAGCCACGGATATAATTCCTGAGGCAATTGGTATAATCAGGCTGGAGTAGAGGGATGGAAATATTTGTTGAACGGGGCGTGAGCCGGGCTGACTGCGCGGGTAAAATACAGGAAGAGTGCGGACCCTGGTTTAATATTTTGAGGGAGAAAAAAATTCGCATGGGGGGCTTCCTGGGTATTGGTACACACGAAGGGGTTGAAGTAGAATATTATATTCCTCCGAGAGCCTTAAAGACGCAGGCCGCCTCTGCTCCTGTTCAGTTTCCCGGCACTCCGGCTTCCGCCAGCCCGTCTGTCGCTATGACAACAGCTGCAACCGCAGCTGACTGGCAGGATACTAACGGTTCTACGCTTAATTTTGAGGAGGCGAAAAAAAGGGTGCTTGCTGCGGCGGGCCGTGACCCGGAGCAGATCGTTTCTCATGTTGCCAGAGATTCTTCCCAGCAGCGGATACTCGATGAACTCCGTGAGATAAAAGAAAGGATCAATTCGGGCGCTGAAAAAAAAGAAGAACACCCCAGCCTGATGCGCATGGGGCAGATGCTTAAGCTCAATGATTTTTCAGAACGCTATACTGCCGCGATGCTTGAGCGGGCCAGAAAAGAAATGCCGCTTGAGACGCTGGAAAATTTTAACGAAGCTCAGGATCATCTGCTGGAATGGATTGGGGAGAGCATCAGCGTTTACGAGGAGCCTCCGTCTCAAAAGAGCGGCAGGATTCTCGTGCTGGTTGGGCCGACCGGCGTGGGTAAAACCACTACCATCGCAAAACTCGCGGCAGTTTACGGACTTGGATATTCCGGCAAGCCGCCCATGCCGGTACGGATGATCACCATTGACGCTTTCCGTATCGGGGCGCGGACGCAGATCGAAACCTACGGGAGCATCATGGATATTCCAGTTTCGTATGTTGATAACCGCCGTGACCTGAGGCGGGAGCTGGCCCTCTATCAGGATGAAACCGGTATAATACTGATAGATACAATCGGCAAGAGTCCGAAAAATTCGGCAAAGCTCGGCGAGATGAAGGAAATTCTTGATGCCTGCGGTTCAAAGGCGGAGGTACATCTGGTGATGTCGGCAAGTACCAAGACCAGCGACATCGAGCATATACTCAGGCAGTTTGAACCTTTTAATTATTCTTCGGTGGTGCTTACCAAGCTCGATGAAACCAGCCATACCGGAAATGTGATCTCCGCCTTGGCGGAACGGAATAAATCCGTGTCATGGATGACTGACGGACAGGATGTTCCCAATGATATTAAAAAAGCAAGTGCGGTACGGTTCCTGATCAACTTGGATGAATTTAAAGTGAACCGGGAAAAAATAGAAAAACGCTTCTCCCTTGAAGAAGCGGAACAATTAAAATGGAGCTGAAGCATGGAAGATCAGGCGGAAAAATTACGGGAGATCATGAGACAGAAGAAAGATGCGACAGGCGAGACCGGCAGCAAGCCGGCTGTCAAGCCGCAAGAAAAATCATCTGACAAATCACGCGGTAATGAAAGAGTCCAGAGCAGCAGCAGCGCCAGAGGCGGCAGACAGGCGCGGATCATTACCGTTACTTCCGGCAAGGGTGGAGTGGGCAAAACCAACCTTTCGGTAAACATGGCCCTTGCCTTTGCCCGCATGGGGAAAAAAGTCGTGGTTATGGACGCTGATCTGGGGCTTGCCAATGTTAATGTTATGCTTAATATAATTCCCAAATACAGCCTCTACCATGTGATTAAAAAACAGAAAAGAATACGGGAAATTCTTGTCGAAACCGAATACGGCATTTCCATTGTCGCCGGAGCTTCCGGTTTTTCCCAAATCGCCAACATGGGCGAAGATGAACGGCAGGAATTTATCAATGAACTGGATACGCTTTCAAATGCCGATATCATCATTATAGATACCGGAGCCGGGGTTTCCATTAATGTACTGGACTTTATTGCCACCGCCGATGACGCGGTTATCATTACTACTCCTGAGCCTACGGCGATAACCGATGCCTATGGTATCATCAAGATCATTGCCAGCGAATACGATACCCTTAATATGGGATTCAAGCTGGTGGTAAACCGGGCAAAGGGGGCCGCGGAAGCGCGGGGCGTTGCCGACCGTTTAATCAAAATCGCCGGGCAATTTCTTAACCTCAAAGTTGACTATCTGGGATTCATCTACGATGATCCGGCGGTTTCGCAGGCGGTGCTGCGGCAAAAGCCCTTTATAGTGCATGATCCAAAATGCAAGGCAAGTCTCTCCGTCCAGCATCTGGTGGAACGAATAGACAAAAACAAACCCATCGAAACCGCCGGTTTTGGCTCAATGCTGAAGAATTTTTTTAACCGCTCCCAGCGGGATTGAGAAAGGCGGAGGAAACCGTGGGAAACATTCGGTGGGGCCTCATCGCAGGCGTTATAGCTTTTATTTTGTCTCTTGTACTGGGGCTGGTGTCCGGCGTGAATTTTACCTATATAATTGTCCGCGCCCTGATATTCACCGCTGTTTTCTTCGGGCTTGGAGCCGGAGCCTGCGCATTGATTAATAATTTCATTCCTGAACTTCTGGTTTTGAATGACAATGATGCTTCTTTGCCGCAGGGAATTTTTCCGGGCTCCGGCTCGCAGATAGACATTACCCTGGGTGACGCTTCAGACGCGGGTTTGCCCGGAGCGTATGAAGGTTTGCCGGAAGGAAGTGAAGCGGGGAATTTTTCCGGCCCCGATACTGGCTCAGGCGGGCAAGGTCTAGACTTGGAAGGGTCCGGCGGTTATAATGAAGGAGGGGCTGGTATAGGAGCCGAGACGCAGGCCGGTGACAGCTTCGGCGGCGGTTTTACCGTGGAAAGTGGTGATGGAGCCTCTGACGGCGAAATGGGTGAGTTGCCGGATTTAGGCGATATGGGCGGGTTTTTGGGGGATTCCTACGAGAATCGCTCGGAAACGGGTACATCGTATATGCCGGAACGGATGCCGGCGAGCGACAAGACGTATGAGCTTGAGGGGGATTTTAATCCCAAGGAAATAGCCCTCGGAATACGGACGGTTTTGAGTAAAGATAAATGAACGTACAAAAAGGATCGGTTATGGGGATTACCATCCCGGATGAAAAAACAGAAGAAGAACGCTGGCAGGAGTACCGCAAAACGCGGAATCCCAGACTGCGTGAAGCCTTTATCAAACAGTACGCTCCTCTGGTAAAATATGTTGCCGGAAAAGTTGCAATGGGGATGCCCCAGAATGTCGAATTTGACGATCTGGTCGGCTTCGGAGTATTCGGCCTCATTGATGCCATTGATAAATTTGATCCTGATAAAAATGTTAAATTCAAAACATACGCTGTTACGCGCATACGGGGCGCGATCTTCGATGAACTTCGGCTGATAGACTGGGTTCCCCGTTCCGTGCGGCAGAAGACCCGCGAGATAGAATCGGTTATCAGTTCTCTGGAAGCCCAGCTTGGCAGGACTGCATCGGATCAGGAAATTGCCGGTGCGCTGGGAATAGACGAGAATGAATACCTCAAAACCATACAGAAAATTTCCGGCACTTCAATTCTGTCACTGAATGACGTATGGTTCTCCGGTGATGAAAACGACAAAGTTTCCATCGGGGACAGTATCGAGTCGCCTTCAAGTCTTAATCCCGATGTTATGGTTGAGAAAGATGAAATACGGCGGGTGATCGTGGAAGCGATTAACGAGCTTCCCGAAAAAGAAAAAAAGATTCTGGTTCTCTATTACTACGAGGATTTGACCTTAAAAGATATAGGCCGGGTACTGGAGGTTACCGAGTCCCGTGTCTCTCAACTGCATACCAAGGCGATACTCCGCCTGCGATCCAAACTTACCAATATCCGTAAAGGCATTGTATAAACAGAGGGGTACAAATGGTTGATTTTGTCCGGCTGCAGGAAATTATCAAGGAACAGTTGGAATACGACCGGACCATACGCACTGTTACGGTTTCCGGCGCTACCCTTGAAATTACCATATCTGATGCCGCCGCTCTGCTTGATCTCCCGATACGCCGTCTTGAATACGAAATTGTCGAAAAGGGCTCCGATGGGTTTATGGGAGTTGGAAAAAAAGACTGGACGATACAGGCATATGAACATACAACATCCAGAAAGAAAAAACACGCCGGAGCCGCTTCCAGTGGTGATGCCGCGGACCAGGGGCCGGTCATTCAGGATAAGGATGGAGACGCTTTTATTCATCTTGGAGAGGATGGAGAGGCTCTCCTCAAGGTTACAGCGCCAACAGGCAAAGGAAAGAGAGCGCCTGAAGTATTCGCTCATCAGCTTCTTCAAGACAGGGGTGTGAAAGATATAGACGAGAAGCTGGTCAGCAAAATATTCAACGAGGCTGCGGGTACTTATGTCAAGGTGGGCGTATATGATCACGAGCCGGGCAACGACAGTCTGATAAGCGTAGAAGTTTCCGATGATGAGATGCAGGCCTCGATAATAATAACGCCTCCTGGTCATGGCGGCTGTGACATTTCATTCGAGTCCTGCAAGAAGTCTCTCTCCTATCACAAGATTACTCACGGTATTAAAGAAGATTTTCTGCGGGACTTGATGGACCGGCCCCAATACCGGGAAAAAATTGTGGCTGCGGAGGGTACAAACCCGGTTGACGGCGCTGACGCGTATATCCAGTATAATTTTCAAACCGACAGCAAGGTCAGGCTCCGTGAAAGCAGCACCGGTCGTATAGATTTTAAGGAACTCAATATTATTCAAAATGTGACTGAAAATCAGGTTCTTGCGCAGAAGATTCCTCCGGGAGAAGGAACCAAGGGAGCCACTGTACGGGGAAGGATACTCCCCACAAAAGCCGGCAGGGACATAGGTCTTCCGGTAGGTACAAATATTCATGCTGGCGCAGGCGGCGACACTATTCTCTCTGATATTAACGGCCAGGTTATGCTGGTGAACGGACTCATCAATGTTGAGCCGGTGTATACTGTTGATGGTGATGTGAATCTTAAAACCGGAAATATTTTCTTCCTGGGAACAGTGATAGTCAAGGGGAATGTTGATGACGGGTTCTCCATCAAAGCCGCAGGAAACATTGAGGTTAACGGAACAGTAGGAAAGTCGGAATTGGATGCCGAGGGTGACATCATCATTCACGCGGGGGTTAATGGAAAAGCAGGCGGCAATATCCGCGCGGGAAAATCTTTCTGGGCGCGTTTTATCGAGAACACCAATGTTGAGGCGGGAAACATGGTGGTCGCTTCAGACGGGATTATTAATTCACAGGTAGATGCCGGCAGCCGGATCGTCTGTCAGGGAAAACGCGCCAATATTATGGGCGGACGGCTTCGGGCAGCAGAAGAAATCAACGCCAAAGTCATAGGCAACCCCACCGGCGGAGTTGATACGGTCTGTGAAGTCGGTTTTGATCCCAAAACCAAAGAAGAACTTGCCCAGCTTTTTGAAACAAAATACGCTGCGGAAAAAGAGATGGCGGATATCAAGATCAATCTGCAATCCCTTATCAATATCAAAAAACAGCGAAAGGTTCTTCCCGAAGACAAGGAAGTCTATTTGAGGCAGCTCATGGAAAGGCGGCAGGAACTTGACGGAATTCTGGATACCACCACTGCCGGGATACAGAAGATGGAAGAATTTATGAAAGGTCTGGCAGTTAAGGGACGGGTGTCGGCATCCGCCAAAATATATCCTGGAGTCAAGATCATGATACGGGATGTCAGAGAAGAGGTTCGAAACGAATACAAGGCGGCTACTTTTATTCTGGAAAACGGTCTTGTCAGAATAAGCAAGTACGAAGAGCCTGATGAATCGGTAAAGAAGGGACCCGATGGCTTTACAACCAATTGATCTTCAAACGCTTTTTTCCCAGCTTGACAAGGTTGCCAAGACCCAGACTGCCCAGCGGGAGGGGCTCGCCACTCAGCAGGCAATGCAGGGCATCCATCTTCAGAAGAAAACCGAAGAAAATATCCAGTCGGTAAACGAGTCTCAGGATATGGGTGAAGGAGTAGAAAAGGTCAATGACCGCAAGGAGCAGGGAGAGGGCAGGGGAGACGGCAGGAAAAGAGAAGCCGCTTCCGAAGACGGGCAGCCGGAAGAACAGCAGCCTTCGGTTATCAGCGATCCCAGTCTTGGCAATAATATTGATATAAGTTTTTGAAAAATGAATATAACGCTGATTTTTTCGGCCTTGAGCCTTATCCTCTGTGTGTTTTTCTTTTTTTATTTTCGCAAGTATATCAAGCGAAAGACCGATGCGGAACAGCGGCTTGACGAGTGCCGGACAGAAGTATACCGGCTGATCGCCGAAATAGATGCCGCTACTGACCGCGATTCGCTGCTTGTTGAAGAACGGATAAAGACGCTCAAGACCCTTCTTTCGGATACTGACAGACGGATCGCCGTGTACTTGCGTGAACTGGATCGCAGCCGTACCGGTGAAGCCCTGTACACAAGTTTGGGCAGAGGCATCCGCACCGCGTTAAACCCGCCGTCTGAAGCAGATGCTGGACAGCAAAATCCGCCTGCGCAAGCGGCTCCGCCCGCGGCCCCGGTTCCTCAGGAACCAGAATCAGTTCCACAAAAAGCGGCGCGGGCTTTGCCAGCGGCCCCGGCTCCGCAGCAAGAAGAAACGGTCCGCATACGCTCAGGCAGGAAGCGGGCCGCTGTTTCCGGGGATAATTCTATTACAAAACCCAGGTTGAAGGTGCAAATCGCCGAACTTGCCGCCGAGGGTCTTTCCCCCGCTCAGATCGCTTCACGGCTTGAAATAAGTTTTTCCGAGGTGGAACTGGCCCTTAACCTTTTGAGCCGCCGCTAGAAATGCGGTTTTTCAGCCAAACCTTCCCGATATATAATCTTCGGTTCGTTTATCTTTAGGATTGGTAAAAATTTCTCTGGTGTCGCCATACTCGATCAGTTCTCCCAGCAGAAAGAACGCCGTTCTATTGCTCACCCTGGATGCCTGATGCATGGCGTGAGTTACAATAATAATGCTGTAATCTTTTTTTAATTCCCCGATTAGTTCCTCGATGCGGCCCGTGGCAATGGGATCAAGGGCGCTTGTGGGTTCATCCATTAAAATTATCTCAGGCTCCATGGCAATGGTTCGCGCGATGCAGAGCCGCTGCTGCTGGCCGCCTGAAAGGGCCTGCGCCGGTTTCTTCAGCCGGTCCTTTACTTCGTCCCAGATCGCCGCTTTTTTGAGCGATGTTTCAACCAGTTCCGCAAGCTGCCGTTTGTCCCGCAGGCCCTGCATACGTTTGCCGTATGCCACATTATCAAACACACTCATATTGAAGGGATTGGGTTTCTGGAACACCATTCCAACACGGCTGCGCAATTCGGTAACATCCATTGAAGCGCTGTTAATATCCTTTCCGTCAAGCAATACCTCACCCGTTATGTGACATGAAGGAATAAGATCGTTCATACGGTTCAGTACGCGGATAAATGTTGATTTGCCGCAGCCCGATGGCCCGATACACGCGGACACATCCTGCGTCTTGATTGAAAAATTGACGTTTTTCAGCGCCTGAAAGTCACCGTAAAAAAGATCGAGACTGCGCACATCCAGTTTGTTGTTTTCATTATTCATACTACGTCTCCCAGTTTTTTTCTGAAGTTGTAGGTGATTATTTTTGTTGCGGTATTGATAATCACCACCAGGATCACCAGCACCGTTGCGGTGGCAAAGGCAATGCCAAAATCTTCAGGGCGTACCGCTTCATTGGTCAGATAATACAGATGAATGGTCAGCGTCCTGCCTGATTCAAAAATTGTCCGGGGCATATTCTTTGTGATTCCCACGGTGAGCAATACCGGCGCTGATTCTCCCACCACCCGTCCGACTGCGAGAATCACCGAAGTTACAATTCCCGGCAGGGCAGACGGCAGCACAACGTGGATAATGGTTTGAAATTTTGTCGCTCCCAGCGCAAGTGAGCCCTCTCTGAAGGTATCGGGAATTGATTTAAGGGATTCTTCGGTGGTGCGAATAATAACAGGAAGGATCATAATGCTCAAGGTAAAGGCCCCGGCTATAATGGACTGGCCGAAACTTAAAAGCCGGCAGAATATCAAGAGGCCGAAAAGGCCGTAAATAATCGAAGGAATACCCGCCAGAGTTTCTATGGCAAGGCGGAGGATTCTGATAGAGGGCGAATTGCCTGAATATTCATTAAGAAATATGGCGGTAGCAATACCCACCGGCAGGGCAACGGCGATAGAAACAAGCACGAGATACAAAGTAGTAACAACCATTGGAAGTATTCCGTTCTCGATGCCAAAGAGAAATGAAAGATTAAGATAACCCGCCTGCGACCTGAGTATGTAAACCAGTATGTAAAGCAGGGCGGCAAGCACAATGACCAGAGCGGCGATCATGGTTGCGTATAATATACCGTCAAGAATTTTTCGCTTTTTGATTTGCTTCATGATTCTATCTCCATCCGTCTGCGAAACCACAGGATAAGGCTGTTGAGGATCAGAATAATCGTAAAAAGCGTAACGCCGATGGAGAAAAGCATTTCGCTGTGCCTGCCGGAAGCATAGCCCATTTCCATGGCTATGGTTGCGGTAAGCGTTCTGATACTTTCCAGAGGGCTAAAGACCAACTGCGGCGAATTTCCCGCTACGAGAATTACCGCCATAGTTTCGCCGACAGCCCGCGATATTCCCAGAATGATACCGGCGATCACGCCTGAATTGGCGTGGGGCAGCACCACCCGCCAGGCGGTCTGCATTTTGCTTGCCCCAACAGAAAGACTCGCCTCCCGTACCGAGAGGGGAACCGCCCGCAGGGAAGTTTCGGCGATAGTGATCACCGTGGGCAGTATCATCAGCGACAGCACGATGATTGCCGAAAGCAGCGTATTACCCGATGGTATATTAAAGGTAGTTCTAACCGCCGGAACTATTACCATGAGGCCGAAAAATCCGTAAACCACCGAAGGGATACCCGCCAGCAGTTCCACACCGCTGCGCATAATGGACGCGAATTTTGGCGGCATAAATTCAGACATAAAAAGCGCGCAGAGCAGGGCAATGGGAACACCCAGAAGGATCGCCCCGAAACTTGCCAGCAGGGTTCCGGCTATCATCGGGAAGATGCCGAATACCTTATCCCTGTTGGGACTCCAGTGGAGGCCCGTGAGGAATTTTCCTGTGCTGTAGGGAGGTTCAGGCAGGATGATATGGATTCTTTTTTCCAGCGCGGCAATGGCAGTTGGCCAGCTTATGGTATATACGTAACTTTCCGGGTAAGTGATTTTTACTTCGCTGTTATATGTAAAGGTAAGCTGTTTTAAGGGGTCTTTTTCTTTTGAGTTAATCGCAATGTCCAGAATTTCTTCGCCGTCACCGGATGGAAAACGTATCGAAATTAACGAAGCGTTTTTTTCGATATCAATAAAAGTCGAATGATTGAAATATTGTTTTCCGTTTACGGTAAGATCATCAATACGCTGGGCCACCAGCCGGATGCTGGGCGCGGTAGATCTGAGAAACGGCATTGTTCCCTGGGTAAACACGAACAGCAAAATGGCCCCCAAAGCCAGTACGGAAAAGAGGGCCACAATGCTGAACAGATGTTTAAAAAAAACATCAATGAACTTGCGATTCATGCGCTGTCTACTTTTTTAATTCACCGGTATCCAGCTTCTTTTGACAATAGCTTGTCCTTCGGGACTGAGCATCCAGTCAATAAAGGCTTTGCTTTCGGGGTGAAGGTTGCTTCCGGTCAGGACAATAAAGGGCCGGGCGATTTTATAGGAACCGTTCACTACATTGGCTGTAGAAGGCACAACTCCGCCGACCGAGATGGCTTTAATGGTATTGTCCACCGAGCCGAGTGAGATGTAACCGATGGCGTTCGGGTTCTGGGCGATACCGGCCTTGATTGCTCCGGTACTGGTGGATTCGGTGGCTCCGGCTACAAGTTTGCCCTGGAAGCCAACCAGTTCCTCAAAAGCGCCCCGTGTGCCTGAGCCTGATTCACGGCTGACAACCGCGATCCTGCCGCTTTTTGCTCCACCTGAAACCTGACTCCAGTCGGTGACTGCTCCGGTGTAGATGTCCCGAATCTGCTCAATAGTAAGGTTCGTAATCGGGCTGTCACTGCTCATGATTACCGCGATACCGTCAATGGCAATAATGGTTTCCTTGATCCCCGAACCCTGCTCAACAGCGGTCAGTTCCCGGCTGGACATACCGATTTGGTACAATTTTCCGGCGTTGTTAATCCCGTCGCCTGATCCGGTCCCGTTGATGTTGACCTTGATGTGGGACTTTGCCTTGCTGTACTCCTCGGCAAACAATTCCATGAGAGGCGTTACCGAAGTAGACCCGCCAACCTCAATGGTATAGGGCGTAGCACTTTGGCTTTGAGCGCCTGAGTCCTTTGAACCTCCGGCGAAAACAGGGGACAGAACAAGCATCCCGGCAATAATCACGATTGCAATCTTTTTCATACATAACTCCTTGCAGAAAATAAAGATGAGTAAAAATTATCCGGCCCGTGTTAAGGACTGGTGAATGAATTGTTAAAATTTGGTTAGAAAGGGAACGGATTAAGAATCAGCGTCCCTTCGGGATTGCATGGAAACAGCGGCAACCCTGCCGCCAGCCTCATTGTTTTCTTCTGAATACGCGGTAATTAACGAAAGAGAAGATATTGTGGTGGCGTTCCAGGCCGGTGAGCCATTCGGTGCTGATATAATTGCTGCCCAGAGCCTCATAAATCGTGGTAAAGTTGCGCAGCGCGTCTTCGATCTGGGCGCGGGCGTATTCGGTACACTCCTGCCGGTACAGCAATTTTGGCCAGTCAGATGACTGCGCAAGGAGGAGTTCCCGTGCGGCCTGATTCAAGGCCCGCTCTTTCAGACCAGTAGCATCGGGGAAACGTTCCGCCAGTTCAACCATGCGATCCAGAGAGCGGGCCAGATGACGGTATATCCAGTCGCCGGAAGCGTGCAGCCATGTCTCTGCGTAACCATTGGTTCCACAGGAAGAAAATTCAGGACTTGATACTTCAATGGCACTCACAGGCTGGCGGTATAAATACTCCGATGGGGTCATAAACTGGAATTCGCCGGAACCGGCAGCCAGACGGAACAGGGTCTCAAGGAAACGGGGGCCTTCATGCCAATACCGGCCAAAGCTGTCGGCATTGGCCGCGCAGAGGCAGAGCGGAAGTTCTTTCATCTGCTCTGCCGCTTCCGCAAGCCGTCTGGTTTGGGCTTCGAGGAAAGCGCGGGCCTGTTCCTCAACCGCGATTTGAGCGGCTTCGTGATTGTACAGGATTTGCTGCCCCTGCCCGGCGCAGCTTCGCCAATACTTGAATCCCGTGGGGCATCTTGCGCCATCCTGACTGATAAAGGGGGCGATATCTTCAGCGGGAAGCTCGTAACCCGCATCAAGATTATTGTCCCGCCAGATATTTTCTGCCCGTATTCGCGTTAAATCCTGTTTTGCGTAAAAATTCCTGGCAAGCACGAACACACCCGAAGGCGTTTTTACCGGATAAAAAGTCCCATGTGCCGGAGCGGGATTTCCGAATATAAGGCCATGACTGTCAACAATAGTATAGTTGAAATTGTATTGGCGCAGACAGGATTCCAGTTCCCCTGTCCAGCCAAATTCCGGCGGCCAAAAACCCTGAGGACGCAGGTGGAGACTCTGGTGATAGCACGAAAGCGCGACTTCCATTTGCGCCTGAAGCGCTTCCTGCTGCGAGCAGAGGAAGGGCAAAAACGCGTGGGTTGCCGATGTACCGAGAATATCAATTTTTCCCTTCCGTTGATAATGCTCAAACACGGCCAGAATATTGCTCTCGTAACGCTCGGTAAAAGCGATCCGCCGATCAACCATCTGGTCAAAATATTGTTTTGTTAGCCGATATAATTCAGGATTCGCCGCTGTGCGTTCCAGTTCCCGTCTGCCGAATTCGATCTGTTTTTCAGTATAGAAAAGATATTTTTGCAGCAATAATTCATCGCTCATCATCTGACAGAGCGTTGGCGAAAGGGAAACAGCCAGATGAAACGGAACATGATCCCCTTCCAGCCGGTCAAACACTTCAAACAGGGGCAGATATGTTTCTGAAAGCGCTTCAAAAAACCAGCTTTCCTCACCGGAATGGGATAAATCCCCGGAGCCGGTGAATTGCTTTACAAAGGGGATGTGGGCGTTCAGTACCAGTGAAAAAACGTAACGGCAATTCATGCTTACAACCCCATAACTACGCGCCCCGTGTTCGAGACAGGCGATCCACGCTTCGGATCAGCGAGAAATCATGTATCCCGGACAGGCGTACCAGCGGTTTTTGATCCGCGGCCTGAACATCAGCGAGTTTGGGCATCCTGAAGGGCCGTGAAGTTATAAGCGCAATTTCCCCGCTGTTTCGCAGGGCGCAGAGTTCTACTTTATAAACACCTTCGGCAGGCGGAAAGTTCAGATACCACGCGCTGTCATCAGCGCCCACCGGCACGGTAAAGGGAGCCCCGGCCTCCGGTGTCCCACCTTGCGTTCCGCCTTCGTGCAATGGAACAGTCCGCAGGCAATAGCCCTCAAAATCCGTTGCTTTTTCATGTATATCCCGGTCATGCGCCCTGAGTTCCCAAAAAACAAAGGCCCACAGCGGATCCCGGATCAACACTTCGATAAAAGAAATATTGTAGTGTTTGGGCAGGGCAACCGGCCCCCTGAATTCCCGGCGGCCCGTTTCGTTCCCGCTTTTAATTTCATTTTCATGGACTTGAGAATCTTCGCTCTGGGCATACTCAAGCAATTCCTCAATCAGGAAAACTCGCTCCGGCACGGAAGGAATATCAATACAGAAACGGTCAGCCAGTATTGTCAATTCACTGGTGCTTAAACTTTCCAAATAAGGCTTGGTCAAACGAGCTTCATTCATACGCACTGAATGAATCATGTGTAAAAGCGGCATTTATGTCAATTGGTCGCAGAACAGCTTGACCGCTATTAAGTATACTACCCCGCCGGGGCGGCTAACGCCAGTGGCAAAAATCTGGATGAATCTGCTCCACAGCCCCCTGACCACTTATTTATGAATCGTGAAGTCCCGTATGAAAAATCTGCCCTTGATAAAATCCGTATCGTCAGGGCAGTGGCCCCTTTTTTCGCCAGCGGCCAGAAATGGTGTCAGTCACCTTTTTTGGGAAGCCCTTTTTTTGGTCGCTTGAGGGGAGCCCGGCGGGGCCGCAGCGGGGTGGCAAATATATCTGGAATTCTCCGCCGGAGCAGACTACGGAGTAAGGGCGGGAAGGAGTACGGTAATAGCCCAGACTTAAATAAAGAAATGATAACATACAAATACGCTCAACCTTGCAGTATTTAGGTCTGGAAGGCTGCGCAGGCGGACTCCACAGGCATATTTGCCACCCCGCTGCGGCCCCGCCGGGCTCCCCTCAAGCGGAGTATGCCACATTAGGCAAAAAACTAAATGCTGTTGCTCCGGTCGCAGAATAGCTCCGGCAGGCGGTATACATCCTCCACGCCGTCAACGAGGATGCCGCCCATGCCA
>JAIRUN010000179.1 GCA_031254365.1 Treponema sp.
TCAGAAGTAGAAAAATACGGTGAAGATTATAAACGGATATTTTCGGTAAAGCCAGGTTTAACCGGCCTGTGGCAGGTATCGGGCAGATCCGACACGGATTATAATGAGCGGGTCTCCTATGACACCTATTATCTTCAGAGCTGGTCTGTCTGGCTCGATGTCTGGATTCTGTTCAAAACTTTCAGCGCCATTGTCAAAGGCAGGGGCGCGTATTAATAACAGGAGCCTATTTAAAAAATGTTAAAAAATTTGTCTTGTTTTATTATGGGAATGTTTTTTATGTTCCCGCTTTTTGCGCAAACGCGATCTTTTGGAATGATTTTTCCGGGATTGCCGGAAAATATCCGTACCGCCGTATTCTCAAACGAAGGTTATATTATAACATCGGAAAAATCATCAGGGTTCAATCTCCTGTCCGGAACTGCCGGTCAGGGTTCTCTGCTTGATCCGCAAATTGCGGGAACGGTACTCTCCATCCAGCCAGGTTTTATTGTGGAATCCCTTCGGGTCATTCCCGGAGCGCCGGGCGCTGTCAGTCTGCTTGATGTATATAACGCGCTTGGAAATATCAGGGGGCTGAAAGGCCGTCTCTACCATTCGCATACCAGAGATGGGGATATCCCGCTTTTTGAGGACGCAAGCCGTATGGAAAACGAAAGAAAAAATGTCCCCATACCTGATCCCCGGCCTGCTTCAACACTCCCCTCTTCTGAAACTGTCTATATCAGACTCAAAGATGTAAATTTCGGGAATTCATATTACCGTGGTGAAATAAGACTCACCCAATACGGCCTGCGCTATAGCCTGTCCAATTATAAAAACCTCAGCTACTTTTTTATTCCGGTTATCAGAGAAGAAAAATTCATTGCCCAGCTTTATTTTGAACCCATACAGGAAGGGGTTCTGATATACAGCATTGCCGGCGCGGATGTTTCTGATTTTATCTCATCAAGAATTCATATGCCATCGGCAATCAGCAAACGGCTTGCGGTGATAATCTCCTGGGTTGCCGAGGGAATTGGCGGATCAAGTTCATAAGCGGGGCTGGGTACGCATAAAATTGAGCAGCGGCTCTTCCCATGTTTGTGAGCGCTCCTTTTCCGCAAGAAACTTCCTATACAAACTGATGATATGATTTTTGATTTCCGCGACATCAGCCGCCGGGAGTTTGGTCCGGGGCGCTGAAGAAGGGCGTACCCCGCTGTTTACCAGCGGATGCCCGGATTGGACAGGAGCCGGAGGCTCCCCAAAAAGCAGGGCGGTAAATGCCTCAGCCTCATCCGGCGGGAACAGTTCTTTGTCAAAACAGGTCATGGCATACAGGGCCGCAGGTATGCAGTTCACGCTGTGCTGCTTCACAAACAAAATCGCCTGTGTAATTGCCAGCGCACCCTGTTTCATTTCTTCTATCTGCGCGGCGCAGCGCTCCGCTTCATTAAGCGAGCGTAGAATAGCGGCAAATTTTGTCCAGGTTCTGATCACTACCATTACATGCAGGCTGGGAATGCACATCAGGTGCGGGTCAAGCAGATGAATCAAAAAGAAACGGGGCCGGGCAATATAAAACGGACGGGCGGTAGTGGAAAAATTTCTTTGGTATGGCTGGGCTGCAAAGGCGTAGAGTTCTCCAATAGAACGGACAAATTCCTGTACCGCGTCATAGGCACGGTGTCCAAAGGAGCGCATTAAAAAGCTCAACATCCGTATCCAGAAGTTGATAAAATCAAGATATATCGTTACCCATGCGGGCACAAAGGGAATTTTAAGATCAAGGGGATGATCCACTTTGCTCACCGGTACACGTCCTGGCAGCAGGGCGGCACGGTATTGGCGGAAAAAAAAATTAAAAAAAATGGACGCAACAGCGCGGTGCGTTGTGGGCCGCATCGATGAAACAGTAAATGTTTTGAGCCATGTATAAGACGACGGCTCATCATAGACGCTGCTGCTGACGGTGCGCTTCATACTCATACAATATCATACCAGCCGCTTGAGTGTCATCAGCCCAAGTGTTACAATACGGAACATGACAGGCCCGATTGTAAACGCTGTAGTTGTTGTTGTCTGCGCGCTGGCAGGAACATTCATCATCCGGGGAATCCCCTCCCGCATTGAGGATTTGATAAAAAAGGCCATCGGCCTTTCCATCATTTTTGTGGGGATCAAAGGCGCTCTGGAAAACGAGCATATCCTCCTTCTCATTATAAGCATGGTGGCAGGGGCGATTATCGGCGAGCTTATCAATATTGATAAATGGATGAACAAGCTGGGACTGTGGGCGGAACGTAAACTCGGAATGGATAAAAACAAAACCGGGAAAAGCGCAGTGGAAGGAATTCAGGCAGGAGAAAAACAGCCGGAAGCGGGAGGAAAGGCAGGGCATAGTTTCTCAAAGGGATTTGTTTCCGCCAGCATCATTTTCTGTACCGGCTCAATGGCAATAGTGGGATCAATGCAGAGCGGCTTGCAGGGGAACCACGAGATACTGTTCGCAAAAACGATCCTTGACGGCGCTGTTTCACTGGTGTTCGGCGCTTCTTTTGGAATAGGCGTTGCCTTTGCCGCCATACCGGTGCTGCTTTACGAGGGCGGCATAGTCCTCGCTTCACTGGCTATTCGGGACTACCTCAGGCCGGAAATTATCCGGGAAATGTCCGCTGTGGGCAGCCTTATCATCGCCGCAATCGGCTTTAATTTCCTCGGCGTAAAAGAGATAAAAGTGGCAAACCTGATACCCGCCATTTTTATCCCCTGGCTCTGGCTGGCGCTTGCCTCTGGTTTTTAGGCATAAAAATGCCCCGGAGAAAGGAGTAACTCCGGGGCAAAAGATTAGGAGGAACGTAGCATCGCACGTCTGCTATTATTACAACAACTCACTCCTCCAATGGTAACATATAAAAACATTTTCTTCAATGATTATTTTCCGTCTTCCATTGGGCAATAAAACGCTCATAGGCGGCAATGGTAGCAGCCATGTTCGCGTCCTGCACTCCGCCCCGCCCGCCCCAGTCAGCTCCGTCCATAATATATAAATTCTTGAGAATCCCTTCAATATCCGCTACTGTACAATTTGGCTCCGCCGCACGCCGGCGCTCCAGTCCCCGCAGTTCTTCTTCAAAGGTTTCGGTGTAGGTAGTATCCTGCCATTCTGTTGAAATTCCCATTATTCCTCCGTGGCGCTGATGTTACGGGTCCAAGTACGTCCGGGCCGGGGAACAAATACGCCCAAACTGCCAATCATCTCGATATCCTGACGGCTCACCCAGTTTCCCTCGTCATCCCGCTCGTATTCGTAACGGTATTCCGCCACCCCCTTATCCGCTGCCTGTTCCGGCGCAACGGCGCTAAGTCTTACCAAAGCGTCCTGTCCGTCCCATTGCAAAAAAAACCGGCCGGACTCCGGCATATCCCAATACACCGGGCGCTCGCCCCGGTACAGGGCGCTGTACCTTCCTCTCAGGGAACGAATTTCGCTGATATTGCCCTCGCTGTCAAAGTAATATTCTTCGGTGCTGAGGCCCTCTGCGGTCCAAGCCTGAAGGGATGATATGCGCCATGTCTCACCATCGGGCTGCGGGTTTACATTCCGTAAAAGCGCCGCCCGGTAATAAGCCAGCAGATTCCCCCCTTCGTTGTACCATGTCTCAGAAAGGGAAACACCGGTTTTTTGAAAAAAGATAAAAAACACCGCGCCTCCCATGACAGCCCGCACTGCCGGAGCGCCGGAACCTGATGAAATTGCCCCGGAAGGAAACTCTACATCAAGGGATTCAGCCATGTTGCCGGGACCGCCGCCGCTTGAAGCGCTGCCCCCGGATATGCTTATGCGGGCAATTTCACCGGAAGGGGCATAATCGATCTGCACCTGCAAACAGGAGCCTTCCAGAAAATACGGATATTCCCGAATCCGGCCAGCGGCATCGCGCCGGAAATTATATGTTTCAGTCCCGTTTGAAAGGCTGATCAACAGGGGCTTTCCCTGATCTTTCTGAATCAAAAAACTGTCCGGGGGAAGATTAAAGGGCCAGTCAGACCGCCAGCGGAGTTCCCCGCTCAGCGCGGTTTCCAGAACCGGAATCAGAGACAAGTGCGGCCCCGTATCTACCGACCCGACCGCGCCTGTTTCCCCGGCGGCAGACACCTGCGCCAAAAGGTTAACAGACGCGCATAACAAAAAAACGGGAAAAAACAGGCGCAAGCCAATCCGCCGCAAACTCATAATTGTAGTATATCAGCAGAAAACGCGCATTACAAGGAATGCTATTTGTATCAAGTTTCAGCGGGCCGCGCAGCCATTGTTGCCGCTGTTACTGCTGTCCGCGGAGCCGCAGCCAGCGCTGCCGGCCGCGCCGCAGCGGCATTGGGTTTGGGTTTTGATTTTATCGGGGAAATCTCAAGTATTTTTGATTCCAGTTCGGCAAGCTGGCTGGATATGCGCGCATCAATTTCACCAAAGTCGGTTTCGATAATACAGCCGCCTGAATCCACCGATGAATCCTCCAGTACCTGTATGGATCGCGAGCCCTCAAGCATCTGGATAAAATCTTTGGTATGTTCTGTGGCAAGTTTCACATCGGCAATATTAACACGAATGATAATATTGCCGCGATCCTTTACCTTGCGCAGAGCCTGAATCACATTGGAGACGATCACACCGCGCTGATTTTCTGAAATAACCTTGATCACTTTACGGGAGATCAGCAGAACGAGGTCTATGATTTCCTGTTCGGTATCAGCGAGAATTTCTCCCCGCTTGTCCTGAGCCCGTTCAAGTACAACATGAGTCCGCCCAATCAGCCGCTCGACCTCGGCCCTGCCTTCGGCATAACCCTCTGTTCTGCCCGCTTCCCTGCCCTGATCCAGCGCTTCCTTCCGCTCGGCTTCAAGGGTACTGCGGACTTCGGATTCA
>JAIRUN010000087.1 GCA_031254365.1 Treponema sp.
AGCTGCTCCACCCCGGAAAAGTCTTGTGAAAGCCGGTAGACAGGGGAATTTTTGCCGGAAGCGGCCAGAATATCCTCTACAAAAAATTCCCGGTAGCCGATAGCCCGCAGCCCCGGATCACGGGGGCTGTAGCCCGCATCGTAGAGCCTGCGGACTTCATCGGGAAGGCCCTGCCGGAACATGGCGGCGCAGCGCAGATTAATGCGGCGATACAGTTCATCCCGCGGCCGGGAAAGCCCGATGATGAGAAATTGATAATGGGGCCTGTCCGCGCTGCTGGCGGCGGATTGAAAAGAACTGAGCGGCTTCCCGCTGAGGCGCAGCACTTCCAGCGCCCGAAGCAGCCGGTATTCATCGTTGATATGGATTTTTTCAGCGCTCAGCGGATCACAGCGGGCAAGTTCTTCCATGAGGGCCTGTGCGCCCTGTTCTTGCAGTTCTTCCCGCAGCCTGGCGCGAATTACAGAATCTGAGGGGGGCGCTTCGGGCAGGCCCAGAATGAAATTCTTGAGGTAAAAACCAGTGCCCCCGGAAATGACCGGAAGTTTCCCCCGGCGGGCAATGTCCGCGCAGGCCGCGTCAGCCAGGCGCACAAAATCGCCCGCATTGAACTGCTCATCGGGATTGCGGATGTCAATAAGATGATGGGGAAGCTGGGCCTGTTCTTCGGCTGAGGGTTTTGCCGTGCCAATATCCATGCCCCGGTAGACCTGCATGGAATCCGCCGAGACAATTTCCGCCCTGCCGCTCCAGGCGCTGGCGGAACCAAACAGGCGTAACAGTATGCCGGTTTTACCCGATGCGGTCGGGCCAAAAAGAATGAGAACCGGAATGGGAGATTTGCTGTCTTGCTCCATGCTGTGCGCTCGACAGTTTGCGGAATCTATTCAGAATCCAGCCTGAATTCAACTTCCTGGGTAAAGACCTGCCGTGCCGAAAGGGAAACCACCTTGCCATCGTAATATTCTATATCCTCATCCTTTATCATGGAAAGCTGATAAGAACGCCGGGATGCGGCAACAGTGATTTCATACATATTCTGATCGTATTCGATTAGTTCTTCAAGGGGAAATATCATAATACTAGAGTATAGCATTTTGCAGAAAGTGTGTCAATTGCCAAGCGCTAACTGTCGGCATACTCATAAGAGGGCATGAGTTTGAGTTTGTGCAGATTAAAACGGTGCAGGGTGTCGATTTTTTCTTTTGTTGCCGTATCTTCACAAACGCCGTCGCGAATATACTTATCCAGCACATCATAAGTGAAGCCGAGATTTTCTTCGTCGCTTAAGCCGGAAAGCCCGTCCTCAGGAATCTTGTCGATGAACTTTGACGGCAATCCCAATTCCCGGCCAACGGCTTTTACCTCGGTAACGGTCAAATGCGACAGGGGACTGAAGTCACCGGCTCCATCGCCGAATTTTGTCGCGTATCCGGTCCAATCTTCACTCAGATTGCAGGTATTGGCAACACGCCCGCCAACAATGGCCGATACCGCATAGAGAACAGTCATCCTGATTCGCGCGGGGGTGTTGATCGCCGCCTGTTTGTTTAATGATAATCCGCCCTCTTTTATGGCTTCAACCACCGAATCCACGCTGCCTTTAATGTTGATAATGCTGTATTTGATCCCCAAGTGCTTAACCAGTTCTTTGGAAACATCTATATCGTGCTGGACTCCCTGCGGCATTAAAACGCCATACACCCTGTCCAAGCCAAGAGCCTCAACACATAAAGCGGCAACGGTTGAACTGTCCTTTCCGCCGCTAATTCCAACAACCGCGCAGCAATCCCTGCCGTTTTCATTAAAATAATCCCGTATCCATTGAACTATCTCATCCTTAATCTTGCTGGCATCAAACATGATAAAACCTCCGATTGCGTGTTATATTTTTTAAGTGTACTATATATAGCAACAATATTATAGGGGAGCATAAGTATGGATCGTGAAGCAAGAATCAACGAATTGATTGCACAAATGACGCTGGAAGAAAAAGTGTCCCAGCTGAGTTATACGAGCGCGGCGATTCCCCGTCTGGGAATACCCGAATACAACTGGTGGAACGAGTGTCTGCATGGCGTTGCGCGGGCGGGCATTGCCACGGTGTTTCCCCAGGCCATCGCGCTGGCCGCGACTTTTGATGAAGGTCTGGTTGAGGAAGTGGCGGATGCGATTTCCGATGAAGCGCGGGCCAAATATAACGAGGCGGTCAAACAGGGAAACCGGGGCCAGTACTGGGGTCTGACTTTCTGGACACCGAATATCAATATTTTCCGTGATCCCCGCTGGGGCCGGGGCCAGGAAACTTACGGCGAAGACCCTTATCTTACCAGCCGTATCGGGCTTGCCCTGATGCGCGGCTTGCAGGGCACTGATCCTGAGAATCTCAAAGTTGCCGCGTGCGCCAAACATTATGCTGTCCATTCAGGCCCGGAAAAATTACGCCATACATTTGACGCAATCTGTACGAAGAAAGACCTGTTTGAAACCTACCTTCCCGCGTTCAAGGTATTGGTTGACGCGGGTGTTGAATCGGTGATGGGCGCATATAACCGCACTCTGGGCGAGCCCTGCTGCGGCAGCTATTATCTTTTGAAAGATATTTTGCGCGGACGCTGGGGATTTGCCGGTCATGTGGTTTCTGACTGCTGGGCGATCCGCGACTTCCACGAAAATCACAAGATAACAAAAACGCCCGAAGAATCTGCGGCCCTTGCCCTGAACGCGGGCTGTGATCTGAACTGCGGCTGTACGTATCCGCAGTTGACCGTTTCTTTCAAAAAGGGGCTTGTTACCGAGGAAGCGATCAACACCGCGCTTGCCCGCGTGTTGCGCACCCGCCTCAAGCTGGGAATGTTCGATCCGCCGGAGCAGAGCCGCTGGGACTCACTTGGCCGTGAAACAATCAACTGCGAAAAACATCAACAGCTTGCGTTAAAGGCGGCGGAAAAATCCATCGTTCTATTAAAAAACGACAAGGGCCTGCTGCCACTTGATTCAAGTGCGAAAAAAATCGCGGTACTCGGTCCGGCAGCGGCCAATGCCCATACGCTGTTTGGCAATTATTACGGAGTCAGCTCCCGCTTTGTTACCATACTGGAAGGGATGGGAGAAAAAGTCAGGGACAAATTCGGAATCAATCTTGAATACCGTCAGGGATGCCTGATGTATTCCGACAACAACAGATCAAACGCCGAATTCGGCCAGGCAAATGTCTCGGATATTTTTATCGTGGTGATGGGGCTGGACGGGGCCATTGAGGGTGAGGAAGGCGATGCCATTGCCTCGGACTCCAATGGTGACCGCACTTGTATTGAGCTTCCCTTCTGGCAGTTGAAATTTTTACAGAAAGTCCGCACTGCGGCGCAGACCGCCGGTAAACCGCTGATCCTCGTGCTGACCGGCGGCAGCCCCATCGCCATACCTGAGGATATTGCTGACGCGGTGATCTTTGCATGGTATCCCGGCGAGTTGGGCGGCAGGGCTGTTGCGGACATCATCTTTGGCGATACTGTTCCTTCGGGAAAACTCCCCATTACTTTCCCCGCCTCTACGGAACAGCTTCCCCCTTATGAAGATTATTCCATGAAGGGCCGCACTTACCGTTATATGACACAAAAACCCCTGTACCCCTTTGGCTTCGGCCTTTCCTATACCAGCTTCCGCTTTGATTCAATCACACTCTCCGCGCCGTCAATAAAGGCGGGCGCGACAGTAAAGGCGGCGGTAGCATTGAGCAACACCGGCAAGCGGGACGCTGATGAAGTAGTGCAGATTTATGTTACCAAAGATGACAAGGGCGCGGATGATCCTCTTTCTTCGTTGCGGGCTTTCCGCCGTGTTTTTATTCCTGCGGGCAAAAGCGTTACCGTGGAATTCGAATTATCCGCCGCGGCCTTTGAGACAATAAATGCTGAAGGCGATTCCGTGCTGCTACCCGGCTCTTATACGGTGATTGCTTCTGATGCCGCTCCGGTGGCAGTTGCGGTGGAGAAGGGTGCGCCCGCTCCGGTGTCGGCGAAGATTATTTTACCTTGAAACGCAGCGAGGCTGGTTCAAGGTTTTCAGAATAGGCCTGCAACTCCAATGAACCGGAGCTATGGCCCGCTTTGATCATGACAAGGGCTTTTCCGCCGGAAGTGATGACCTTTGGCAGGGTAAAGCCAAGAGCGGCGTTGAGATCCGGGGAACAAGCGCCCGGAATTTCGCCGTCTCCTGATAACGCAAATTCAACTAACGCTTCCTCATTGGGACAGAGGATTCCGTCTTTGTCGGTGATGTTGATTTCAACATGGGCAATGTCGCAGCAGCCGGGTGCGAGATTTTTTTTATCAGGTTTCAGAAGAATTTTCTTTGCTTCCCCGGCGGTTTTCAGCTTGTAGGAACAAACCGCCGCTCCGTTCCGGTATCCACGGACTTCGATCCCGCCGGAAGCGTATTCAAAAGACCATTCAATTATTCCGTTTTCAAAATCCACGGGCTTTCTGTTTCCCATTTTTTTCCCGTTGATCAGCAGTTCCGCTTCATCGCAGTTGGTGAAGATCATTGCGGTTACAGTCCGGCGGTTGAAGTGGTCAAAGTTAAGATGTGAGGCAAGCGGAGGAAACGACCAGCGGCCCCGCGCATAGTCCGGCTTGATACTTTGATCGTAAAACGCAAGGTATATCATTGGCTCATCTGTCCAGATGCTTTTGCGGAAAAAGGCATTGGGTTTCATAAACCCGCAGATGTCGAACATTGCCCCGGTCCAGCCTTTTGCGGGCCATGAGCTTTCACCCAGATAATCTATACCTGCCCAAAGAAACTGGCCGATCACGTTGTCGTTTTCAAGCACAAATTGCCAGGGATTTTTTGTGGTAACATCCTCGTAATTTGAAGCGGAACTGCTGTAATACTCATAACATTCGGTTCCCACAATCGGCTTGTTGATTGCGGCGGTATAGTCCCTGTACAGCGGTTCATGGTAATTGAGGCCCAGCACATCCACATCGCTGCTGAGTTTTTTTGTTATTTCCACCAGTTCGCTTACCGGAGCCCCTACAAGGCTTCTGGGATTAACATGCGGCGAGAGGCCGCAGGTAATGGGCCGTTTGTCCAGAGCGCGGACAATGGAAGCAAGATTTTTCTGGATTTTTAACATGGAATCCGCACCCTGATTTTCAACCTCATTGCCGATACTCCACATAAAAACCGAAGGATGATTCCGGTCCCGCAGAATCATATCTTCAAGATCGCGCTGCGCGTCTTTATCAAAGTGTTCGGCGTAATAGCCGCTTTTCCATTTATCAAAACACTCATCGATCACATAAAAGCCAAGTTCATCGCAGAGATCAAGGAATTCTTCCGCCGGGGGATTGTGGCTGGTTCTGATTGCGTTACAACCGGCGCTTTTAAGGGCAAGGAGTCTGCGCCGCCACACCGCGTCATAATACGCGCTGCCTGTAATGCCGCAGTCATGGTGCAGGCAGACACCCTTTAGTTTTATTTTTTCTCCGTTAACCGACATTCCCGTACCGCAAGCGATTTCAATGTCGCGGATTCCAAAGGGAATTTCCAGCGGCTGTTCCATTTTGCCGTCAACTTCAAGATGAACCAGAGCCCGGTACAGATTGGGCTTATCCGCTGACCATGTTATAGGCTCTTTGATACGCAGCCGCTGATCGATGGAAAAATCGTCTTTTGCGGCAAGCGCAAAGGGGGTGGAGATTTCCGCGGCAACGCTGCCATCCGGCTTCAACATCCGTATAAAGATGTTAACATTGGCTGCGCTATGGATTACAACTTTTGTTTCAATCTCAATATCCGCCTGATTTTTATTGATTGCCAGTGTTGACTTGATATGAACACCCCAGGTTTTTATGTGGGCCTTGGGAACTGTTTTTAGATATACATTCCGGTACAGGCCCGAACCGGAATACCAGCGATCAGGAGCTTCGCAGCCATTGTCAAGCCGCACGGCTATCAAATTCCTGCCTTCTTTTACAAAATCGCTTATGTCAAGCTCAAAGCTGGAATAGCCGCAGGCGCGTCCGCCGACTTCATTTCCGTTTACATAGACCTTGCTGTTACGGTAGGCCCCGCCAAAATAGACGTATACTTTTTTTCCGGTTAAATCCGACAGGGCAAATTTTTTGCGATACCAGGCGATTCCTTTCCATGCAAAAAACCCCTGCATATTTTGACTGGTCCATGATCCTTCAGCGCCGCGATTGTAAGGCTGACTGATGACCCAGTCATGGGGCAGTTCTATGCGTTTCCAGGTATGGTCAGGGTAATATTCACGATATGCGTTTTTCGGGTCTCCCAGCAGGAATTTCCAGCCGGAGTTAAAAGGCGTAGCATAAGAATTTTTACCCATATATTAACTATACATCAAAAAAACAAAAATACAAGGAAAGTTACAATATTAGAGACTCTCTTGTTAATGAAAAGCAGTCCAAAAAGCGCGTAAATGCTTGAAAAAACATAAAGTATGCGCTATAATACCTGATAAAGACGTATGTCTTTGAAAAATTACGAGGAGTTTTATTATGAAGAAAGCTTTTTTGATTTTCCTGGCTCTGTCATTGGTCTTTACTGTAGTAGTATGTAAGTCAACGACTGCTGCCCCCGGTCCGACCACCACGCCCGAATGGTTGAATACTCTTCCCCCTGATGATGTGCTGTGGGGTATCGGGGTTGCCAAACAGTCTTCCACGCAGATGTCCCTGACCACCGCGGAAGCCCGTGCGCGGGTTGCCGTTGCCCGCCAGATGAGTACCAAAGTACAGGCAATGTTCACGGACTATAACCTTGACGCGGGCAATGTCAACAATCAGGCCAATTCCTCCATGCAGGAAGATATCAGCCGCCAGATTACCAATATGGATATTTCAGGCGCACGGCCCATTCAGCGCTGGGAAGCCCCGGACGGTACATGGTGGCTGCTGGTTGAATACAATAAGGCCAATGCCCGCAGTGATATAGCCAGCATACTGGGAAATGAGGAAGCGCTTTATTCCCAGTTCAAGGCCCAGCAGGCATTGCAGTATCTGGATGCCCAGCTTGCCAAAAATGAGAAACCGCTGCAGGTTAATGAGTAAAACCGGCCGCATACAGACAAATTGATGCTCAAGAAAAAACTGCCGCTCTGCGGTGTGTTTATTTGTTTTCTGATATTTTCCGCCTGTGGAAGCTCTGCTGCCCCGAAGGGCGGCGTTGTCAAACCCGCATGGGTTGATTCTGTCGACTCGGTATACAACAGGGCGCTATACATTGCCGCGGTTGGCTATGCTGCCAATCGCGCAATGGCGGAAAAAAACGCCTTTGCCAATCTTACCGCTATTTTTGGTCAATCCATACAGGCGGATCAAATAATAACAAATACTTATCAGGAAGCTGTTTCAAACGGCGTTACTGCCGGTTGGACCGATACCATTGTTATGGATAATACCATAAAAACCTCTGCTTCTCTGGACACGCTGGCCGGGGCGGAAATAATGGAAGTCTGGTTTGATTCAAACCGCACCTGGTATGCGGCTGCTGTTATGGAAAGAGTAAAAGCCATCCGCCTGTACAATGATATGTATAACGCCAATCAGGTTATGATTAATAATCTTGTTACAATGGATCAGGCGGAAAAAAATTCCCTCGAAGGATTTTCCCG
>JAIRUN010000190.1 GCA_031254365.1 Treponema sp.
GCTTCAATCCCGTCCATTTCTGGCATCATGTGATCCATAAACACAATGTCATATCTTTGCTGCTTCACCAGTTCTATTGCCCGCGCTCCGCTTAAGGCTGTGTCTATTTTTGCGTTATACGGCGCTAACAATCCTTCCGCCACTTTAAGGTTTGTGGCAATGTCATCCACTATCAGCAAACGCGCCCCAGGGTAAGTGTACCGGATTAAACCGGAAATTTGGGAGCCAAAGTAGCTGCGGGAATCTATCTTGCCGTTTAATACATTGGCAATGGACAGGGATTGCACCGGAAGAGAAATAAAACGCACATTGGGGATATTCGCTTCGTTTTCCCATTCTACCATGAGAGCCAGAGAAGGTTTTTTTCCATTGGGAAAAGCTGTCTGTTCCATTAACGGTTTTATTTTTTCATAAAGACCATAACCGGAAAATACATAGTACCATTCTTCGCGTAACGCATTGGCAAAATCTTCCGGTGTTATAACCAGTGTGTGGGGAACACCCATATTACGCAGCGACCAGCATACCGATTGCGCGTATATGGCCCGGCTTTCATAAACCAGTACCCTTTTCTTCTCCGGTTCCTCTACTGCCGCAAACACCGCATCGGAATCAAAGCCCTGGGGTATCGTTACTCTGAACTCGCTTCCCCTGCCGTACTCGCTTTTTACGCTGATGTCTCCGCCCATTGCCTCGCAGAGTTTTTTGGTTATGGCAAGCCCCAAGCCCGTACCCTCAATGCCCCGGTTCTTTCTTGAATCTACCTGTACAAAACTGCCAAAGAGTTTTTCCTGATCTTCGGTTTTTATCCCTTTGCCGGAATCGGTAACAGTAATTTCCAGCCATATCTGCTCTTTTTCACGCTTCTGCATAATAATTGATAAACTGATATACCCTCTTTCCGTGTACTTTGCCGCGTTGGACAGAAGGTTAAGCAGTATCTGCCGCAGCCGTATCTCGTCACCGAAAAGATTATTGGGTATATTTCCGTCTATGTTGGCATAGAACCTGATAGGCTTTTCCGTTAAACGCATACGGATGATGTTAATCGTATCGTTCACCAGAGATGAAAGCATATATTTTACGGAGATAATTTCCATCTTTCCGGCCTCAATTTTTGAGAAATCAAGAATATCGTTGATAATGGAAATAAGATTAGTGGCAGCCTGCTTAATGTCCTGCGCCTCGGCTTTTGCATCATCAGGAAGATCACGCCGCAGCAAAAGTTCCGCCATGCCGGTAATCGCGTTCATTGGTGTGCGGATTTCGTGGCTCATGCTGGCAAGGAAACTGCTTTTGGTACGGTTCGCTGACTCGGCTTCCTCCCTGAGTTCCTGCAATTTTCTGTTCTGGTTTTTTATCAGCCTGTCTTTGGTTTTCCGGGTGGTTTCTATTACGGCCATTACGAAAAAAACCAGAAAATAATTTACCAGCATACGGATTGAAAAATCAAAGGGGTATCTGAAATGCGATACGCCGGGAACAAACATTTCCACAGAAACCAGCGTAATGAGGATTACCGATAACGTTACCCCGAATCGCATTCCCAACAGCATCATCGTCAGCGAGGGATACATATAAATAAACAGAAAATTTGCTCCGTTGGCTCCGCCGATCCATGTAACCATTAAGCAGAGCACTCCGTAGAAAATCATAAGTATTAAGGCCGGAATGAACTGTTGTATTTTTGTCCGGGCCAGTATGAAGGATATCATGGCGGAGAGGATCATACCAACACAGACAAACGCGGTGGAATACCGCCCAAGCCTGAGATTCGACACCGTAAATGCCACAAGAATGCTAACGCCAAAGATGATGATGAAATTCAGCAGCACATACCGGACAAGATAATCGGACATTCCGAATTTCCTTCCGCCCCGGTACTTTCCCGACATAATAATATTGGTAAAAAAACGTTGTAATTGTTTTTTGATTTTTTTTACTTCCATGATTTCTGTTTTACACCTGCCTTTCCAGTAATGAACGGACAATCTCTGCGGCGCTGTTAAATTCGGTCATCAGCACATTGTCGGATATTTTTTCAAGAGCCTCTTTCGTTTCCGCATCCAGCGCCTGCGCACTGAGTTCATCAATTATTCGATCAATGTCTCCGGCATTTTCGGTCTCCAGCGCCGCCGCAAGCTCATTAAAAAGTTTTGTCACCGTCTCATGGTCATGCTCTCCATTTGAGGTATCCTCTTTTTTTACGGCGCTTTCCCATGTTTGAATTCCCCCGATTAGCTGCGCAAGAGCTTGCGCAAAGCCGGGTAAATGTTCCCGGATAAAATCAAGGTCCGCGGCCTTTCCCGCGGCTTCCAACGCTGCCGCCTGATCTGATAGTTCAGCCGCTCCAATGGAAGCGGACGCGCTTTTAAGCGCGTGAACCTGGGTAACAAAGGCGGACAGAGCCGCTGCCTCAGGCATATTTTGCAGAAATGGCAGGCGTTCCTGCGCGTCTTTACAGAAAAGGTCTGTGACCTGACGGTAGAGCGCCATAGTACCGCCGGTCATGGAAATGCCCTTCTGTATGTCTACACCGGAAATTGGAGGAAGGGACTGGGGCTTGTCATTCGAATATCGATCCCCATTCCCTGTTCCCTTCTTTTCTCTTTTTTCTTTCGGTATCCAGCGGGCAAGGATTTCATCGAGCTTGGAAACATCAATCGGCTTCGCGAGAAAATCGTTAAAACCTTTTTCGATAAACATTTCACGCATTCCCGAAACAGCATTGGCGGTTAACGCAATAATGGGAACGGCGGAGCGGTCAATTCCCTGTTTCTCCTGTTCCACCTCCCATGCGCGAATTGCCGCAGTCGCTTCAATCCCGTCCATTTCAGGCATCATGTGATCCATAAATACAATGTCATATTTTTGCTGCTTCACCATTTCTATTGCCCGCGCTCCGCTTAAGGCTGTGTCTATTTTTGCGTTATATGGCGCTAACAATCCTTCCGCCACTTTAAGGTTTGTGGCAATATCATCCACTACCAGCAAACGCGCCCCAGGGTAAGTGTACCGGATTAGACCGGAGCTTTGGGAACTAAAATAACCGCGGGTATCCGCTTTGCCGTTTAATACATTGGCAATGGACAGAGATTGTACCGGAATAGAAATGAAACGTACATTGGGAATATTCGCGTCGTTTTCCCATTCTACCATGAGGGCCAG
>JAIRUN010000012.1 GCA_031254365.1 Treponema sp.
CCGACAACGGTAAATCCCATGACCGTACCGGAGGAAAAAGCCACACGCAGCCCCCTGTTGAGGCTTTCCGAAGAGGCCTGTGCGGTACGGGCATTCGCAGCAGTGGCAATCCTCATGCCGATAAAGCCCGAAAGGCCGGAAAAGAAACCGCCCGTGATAAACGCAAAGGGAACAAACGGGGTTACCAGTTTAAAGCGCGACATTATAATCAGCACGACAAACATCACGGCGAAAAAGAGCCCCACGCCTGTATATTGCCGTTTGAGGTACGCATTCGCGCCCGTACGCACCGCCTTGGAGATGCGCTTCATAATATCGTTGCCCTCTGGAAATTTTAAAACTTTCCGTCCCTGATACAGGGCAAAAAGCAACGCCAAAGTAGCGCCGGCCGGGGCAAGAAAAAATAACTGTTCTGTCGCCATAGTGGAACTCCTTATTGGTCTTAAGATAAGATATATGGTAACAAATAAAGACAGAATTGTCCAGCTTCCTGATACCCAGGGCAATAGCTGTTGCCCTGCATGATATTCCTAATGAATTTGGCAAAAAATGCCGATAATCGAACAGGATTGTACCGTGAAAGTATCCCAAAAAGCATCTCTCAGCCTGTTGATCTCTCTTATGCTCTGTGCGGGCATTGCAGCGCTGACCTATACCGGCCTGTTTGATTTAATAGAAACCCATTTTTATAACCCTTCCATAACCGGAGCGTTAATACGGGAAACCGGCAGGGATGCGGAACTAATTCAGGATTTTTTTTACGAATTGCAGGACCGGTTTGAATCTTCCCTGAATGAGCCTGCAGTACGCCGCAGTTTCCTTTCCAGTCAAAATTCCGCCGATATTTTTGAACGTTCAAAAATTTATGGCTTGCTGCAGGAATCTGTCCCCGGTCTTTATTCAGTGCGCTTTGTGGATGCTTCAGGAACGCATATCCATTTTTCAACCTATTCCCCGGATATTTTAAGCCAGGATCATCATTCCATCGTGTATCGTACATATAATGAAAATCCGGCAAATCTGCCCTTTGATACGGTTCACCTTCCGGCGCAGGAACAAGGCAAGCTGACACTGGACACGGATCGTATAATTTTTTCTTTTCCGTTTTATGATTCCCTTGGCGTGTATCAGGGAACCGCGCTTTTTACTGTTTCTGTTGCGGCTGTGTACGGGCAGCTTGTCAGCGCAGGCAGGATAATGGCCGGCGATGATCTCCTGATCAATACAGCCCCGCCGGGAATTATTTCCCTTCCGCCGGGATTTTCCAAAACGGAAATTCTTGCCCGAAGTTCTGTAATCTGGAATACTGAAGGTTCCGGTTTTACCCCGTTTTCTTCCGCGGATTCCGGAACTACGCTTGCGCTTGTATGGGTAAAAATCCGGCAGGGCATTTTGTATGGGCGCGTTGTTTATGGAAATATGTTTCTATTGTCAAACACCATGCGGATACTGCTTCTTGCCGCAATTTTCCTGACTATATATCTTATACTATTCTTCTTCTTCAATCTTAAACCCGATCCCATGACCAAAATCAAATATCGCCTTCAAAAGCTTCAAGCGTCACTTGTTAAACAAATTAGTGAGGATGACAATACTGACTGGGCATGGAAACTGGAACAGCGGCGCGAAGATGTCCGCGATGAATTAAAACGGACTCTGAAAACGGGAAAGAGCGGATATTCAGAAAACGACATTGACTCCCTGATAGATGAGTCATGGGATGGACTGATTGCGTTTGCCGGCAGGCGGAAAAAAAATACCGTATCTGATGATGACCGTCTTATGCAAACGCTCTTGACCGGTGACCCCGGCCTTCCTTTTAACGTTCCGCCGGTTAAGGCCGCTGTGAAAAATGTGAATGGTTCTGTAGCTCCCAAAAAACCTGAGGCAGTTAGACTTGATAAAACCAGCCGTGCCATACATCCTGCAAATTCAGGTACAAATGGTTTACTCGCCATGGCAAGCAAAAAACAGGTTCGAAGCCGTCCTGGCGATGAAAAACTGGAAGAACTGGAAACGGTTAAGGACGAAGTTATCATTGAACAAAACGGAGTACATTATATTAACGATGATGTCTTTCGCCCTGATACAACAGCAAAAGAGCAAATGGATAATGATTTCAGAATATTGGTAGAATCGGTTTTAGGCAAAGCATAAGGATACCTACCCTTTGACAATATTATTACGGTGTGATACCACTGCGTTATATGCGTCAATTTGAAGTTGTGTCGCCATTCAGTCCGGCGGGAGACCAAAGCGAAGCCATAACCGCGCTTGCCGCCGGAATAAAAACCGGTGACAAGTATCAGACCCTGCAAGGCGTTACCGGTTCGGGAAAAACATTCACTATGGCGAAGATCATCGAGGCGGTGCAGATGCCCACCCTGATCGTCAGCCACAACAAAACCCTGGCCGCCCAGCTCTATCGGGAGTTCAAGGGATTTTTTCCCCATAACGCGGTTGAATATTTTGTTTCATATTACGATTACTACCAGCCTGAGGCCTATGTCGCCAGCCGCGATCTGTATATCGAAAAAGACGCTTCTATAAACGACGAGATTGAACGGATGCGGCTTTCCGCGGCCCGCAGTTTAATGGAACGCGAGGACGTGATCATCGTGGCTACCGTGTCCTGCATTTACGGCATGGTAACGCCGGACGTGTACCGCAAGATGACCGCCACCTGTTCAAAGGGAGAAACCGTTGATGTTGACGCTTTAATCCGCCGTTTTGTGGAACTGCAATACGAACGCAATGATGCGGTGCTGGATCGGGGCCGTTTCCGCCGCCGGGGGGATACTCTGGAAATTTACCCCGCATACATGGAAGAAGCCTACCGCGTCGATTTGGATTGGGATCGTGTTGAACGGATACGGCGCTTTAACCCCGTGTCAGGCGAAATGCTGGAGGAACTTGATCACGCGCTGATCTACCCGGCAAAACAGTTTGTCATGCCCGCTGACATGGTGCATAATGCGATGGGGGCAATCAGGCAGGAACTCGCCGACAGGCTGGAATATTTCAAGAGCGCCGGAAAGATAATGGAAGCGGAACGGCTGAAAACCCGCGTTGAATACGATATCGAGATGTTAACTGAAATGGGCCACTGCCCCGGCATTGAAAATTATTCGGCTCTGTTGGCGGGACGCAAGCCGGGCGAGTCCCCGGACACTATGGTTGATTACCTTCCCGCAAAACACCTGACCTTTATTGACGAGAGCCACGTCACCCTTCCCCAGCTTGGGGCCATGTACGCCGGAGATCGCAGCCGCAAGCAGAGCCTCGTGGATTACGGTTTCCGCCTGCCCTGCGCCCTGGACAATCGGCCCCTGCGCTACGATGAATTTGTCCAGCGGCTCGACAAAGCCGTTTTTGTATCCGCCACCCCCGGCAAAACCGAAGTTGAACAGTCAGTGCGGGTGGTGCAGCAGCTTATCCGGCCCACCGGCCTCTTGGATCCGGAAATTGAAGTCCGCCCCAGCGAAGGCCAAATGGAAGACATTTACGGCGAAGTGCAAAAACGGATCAAGAAAGGGGAACGTTCCCTCATTCTTACCCTCACCAAAAAAATGGCCGAGGATTTAACCGACTACCTTTCCGGCCTGGGCCTCAAAGTCCGTTATATTCACAGCGAGGTTGAAACCATTGAGCGGGTGGAAATTCTCACCCAACTGCGGCAGGGCGATTTTGACATACTGGTAGGGATCAACCTGTTACGTGAAGGTATTGATCTGCCGGAAGTGTCGTTCATCGCCATTCTCGACGCTGACAAAATCGGCTTTTTGCGCTCGCTCACGAGCCTTGTGCAGATAATCGGGCGGGCGGCGCGGAACGCGGCGGGAAAAGTAATCATGTACGCTGACCGCATGAGCGAGGCAATGGAGCAGGCTATCGCCGAAACCAACCGCCGCCGCGAAATTCAGCTTGCCTATAACAAACAGCACGGCATCACCCCGGCCACGGTCAAAAAAGCCATCGCCGATATTCTTACCCGCCACATCGAAGAAGCGGACAACGCGGCAGCAGCTTCCGTCGAGGTGCTGAAAAAATCCTACAATGTGCTGATCCCCGCCCAGCGCAAGCAGCTCATCAAGGCCCTTGAGAACGAAATGCTGGAACACGCCAAAAACCTTGAGTTTGAACAAGCGGCGGCAATCCGCGATGAAATTGTCCGGATAAAGGATTTGGGGAAGATTTGAACCGTTTTTTATTCATCTAAACTTTGAATTCAGGGCACAAAATGCCGATATTTATTATATGAAACGATTACGCGTTATCTTTCCTGTAATATACATAGCCCTTTGTATCCCGGCATGGGTACAGGCCCAGTCCTACCCGTCCCCGGCGGGCGAAATTTTCAGGCAAGAGGGAATTGCCTCCTGGTACGGACCTGAATTTGACGGCAGGCCAACGGCTTCGGGGGAAATTTTCAATTCCGCCTATTATACCGCCGCCCATCCTACATTGCCTTTTGGGACGGTTCTGGTTGTTACCAACCGGCACAATAACCGGCAGGTAATGGTCACGGTAAATGACCGGGGGCCCTTTGTGGCTGCCCGCATAATTGATGTTTCCAAAGCAGCGGCGGAACAGCTTGATATGCTGATTACCGGAACCGCGCCGGTACTGATAGAGAGCGTCAACAGGATTGTTATACCCAATTCCAGTTGGTCTCTGCCGCCTCCGTCACCGCCAGTTCTGGCCCCTGCGCCACCGGCTCCTGCACCTGCGCCGCCAGCCCCTGTGCCTGCGCCGCCAGCCCCTGCAAACAGTCCGGCGGTTTCGCCTCCCTTGCCGGTTCCCCAATACCAGCCACCCCCGAATTCCGCTGTAACATTGATCCCCCCTATCACCCCATTGCCAAACAAGGTATACCGCTTGCAGGTGGGTTCCTATAGAATAGCGCGAAACGCGGTGGATGCTTTTGAAAAGCTGAAAAACACCGGGCTTAATCCGGCCTATGAACGGAACGGAGACTACTACCGGGTGGTACTTGCGGGGATTCGTGGAAACGAAGTGCAATCAGTTGCAGATAAACTTGGCTCAGCGGGCTTTCTTGAAGTCCTGATCCGGGAAGAAAATTAAATACTATCCATGAATAAACGCGCCCTGCGGTCGGATATCCTCCTGCTTCTTACTGCTGCTATCTGGGGTTTTGGATTTGTCGCCCAGCGTTCCGGTATGGAATATGTGGGGCCCTTTGCCTTTAACGGAATCCGTTTTATTCTGGGAAGCCTTTCCCTGTTGCCCCTCGTTCTTATCAGGTTAAAAACCGCCGGTTCAAACACAATGCAGCAGACGGCGGGTGGGCCTGCGATGCCTTTTGCGAAGCGGCTCTGCCTGTATTCGCTGACCGCCGGGGGCTGCCTGTTTTTCGCCGTCATTCTGCAGCAGTTTGGGCTCATGTTCACCACTGCGGGGAACGCCGGTTTTATTACCGGACTCTATGTGGTACTGACTCCTCTTTTTGGAATTTTCCTCGGAAGAAAGACCGGCCCGGCCACCTGGCTTGGCTCAATCTTCACCCTGATCGGCCTGTACTTTGTCAGCGCCGCCGGACGGCTTGATTCAATAAACCCCGGCGACATTATTGTCGTGGTAAGCGCGGTTTTCTGGGCCTTTCATGTGCTGATCATCGACCGGCTGGTGCAGAACATTGACCCGATAGCGCTGTCATCGGGGCAGTTTGCCGTGTGCGGCATTTTTTCCCTGCTCGGCGCTTTTCTGATAGAACCTGTTATCGGCCCGCTGGTTGAACAGATCAATCCCTCGCTTTTAAGCATAGGAACTTTTGGATGGCTGCCCTTCCCCGCGCTTATTGCCGGACTGTCCGCACAGACAATCCCTTTCCCCATCGTTGACGCGCTTATTCCAATTCTTTACGGCGGCCTTTGTTCCGTGGGAATTGCCTACACCCTGCAAGCGGTCGCCCAGCG
>JAIRUN010000044.1 GCA_031254365.1 Treponema sp.
CATCCATCTCTACTGTATCTTAAAACCCTGCGAAAGCGCCTGGGTCAATTTCAGCTTTATGAAATTGTTTTCCTTTTTCAGCTTGGAGATTTCAAACTGCTGGGATTTAATGGTTTCGATTAAGTCGCCCTGATTCATTGCGCCTGAGTGGAGCAGGTCTTCCACATAGCCCATCTTGTTGTCAAAATCAGTCTCCGCCTCCGCACCCGCTTCCTGAAAGCTCTCCTCGATCTGTTTTTCATCAAGGGTGAATTCATCATCTTTGCTCTGGATAATCTTGTCGGCGATGCGGTATATTGCCTGTGAAAGAATCGATTGAGGCTTATACAGAATGACGGGCAGACGTGAGGCAAGAGCCGTGTCCTGTATTGTATCCCGGTAAATTACCCCCAGATGTTCTATCTTGAGATCAAGGTATTCCTCGCAGGAACGGCGTATCTTCATGGCGACATCCGCATCTTTCGGCTGATCCACCATGTTCATGATCAACCGGGGATGCCATTGCTCCAGATGATTAACAAACTTCTCGTAAGAAACTTTGTCAATTTTTTTAATATGCGGCAGGATTTTGGGAACATAGAGTTTCTGAGCGCCGGAGCCTTCTTTGCGGACTTTTTCAAAATAATCGCGGGCACGGGAACCTTTGCTGAAACTGGTGAACATCAGCCGGAATACGGCGTTCTTGAGAAAGACATAGGCGTTGAGTACCGCTGTTACTGCCGGGGCCGATACCACGATCCCCTGACCGGAAAGAAGAAAAAAATCCAGTATGGACTGATGGGTTCCCGCGCCCAGATCCAAAATCAAAGTATCCGTATCAGCGCTCAGAGCAGCAAACTGTTTCACCAGCGCCTTGATCTGGGTAATTTTGAGGTTGGCAAGTCCGGGAATTTCCGTATCGCCGGGAATGAAGCGAAGCCCCCGTACGTCAGTTTCAAAAATCACATCGTTGAAATTCGATTTGGTATTGCCAAGAAAGGTTCCAATTCCGCTGCGGGGCGAATGATGGCCCAGCACCAGGTGAAGGTTTGACGCGCCCAGATCGAGGTCAGCCAGCACTACCCGCTGTCCTGCCTGCGCAAGTGCTACCCCCAGATTTGCGGAAACAAGAGATTTCCCCACGCCGCCTTTTCCACTTGCTATCGGAATAATACGCATCATTCGCCTCCCGGTCTCTTATTAATAAACGAAGCCGCCGCCACAGAAAAAATATCTCCGCAAAGCATAATCTCCAGCTGCACCACACCAAATGACAACTCTATATTCATTATATTCAGTCTGAAAAAAATTAACCAGCCCACAGCAGCGCAAATACTGATGATTTTTCCAGCCATATAAAGCGGGACATATACTCCATAACGGGAGCTGTCCAGCCAGAAAAACAGGGCCATAAGCGGAAACAGGGCGCTGGGAGCCGCATATACCGCCAGGGCAGGAATACCAAATTGCCCGCCAGGTCCCATCACCCACAACAGCCTGAAGCACTCATATATGAAAAGCCCCGCCCGCAAAAGCTGATTCATACTCACCATATCAAAATACGGGACAGGGAAAGAATGTTCAAGGGGGTGTACGCCAATGCCACACGGGTACAGAAAGTTCTGATGAAAAGGGATTGGCCTTTCCAAAATCCGGCAGCCAGTCGCTGCCTGTTACGAGTTCCTGACAGAATCCGTCTTCTATGCCGAATTCGGCAAGCCAGCCAAGAACGGTCTCATAGTCCCGCTCATTCAAAAAACATTCCGGCGCTCCATTCCGGCGCATCGGTGTGTACTGGGTCATCAGCGAAAGCAGCGCCCTGCCCTGCGCATGATCGGCAAACCAGCGCAGTACAGCGCGGGTAGAGTCAAGAAAGGCAGGCAATATCAAGTGGCGGATCATTACTCCTCTGGCAAGGTCTTGCGCAAGCGGACGATACTCGATCATTTTGAGAATCGCCTGAGCCGCAACATGGGGATAATCCGGCGCATTAAAAAACTTCGCCGCAATGCCGCTGTCCAGGGTTTTGAGATCAGGCAGGTATACATCAACGTAATCTTTAAGGAGTTCCAACGCCGCAGGGCTGTCATAGCCGGATGAATTCCACAGTATTGGAATATGCAGACCTTCATTGCGGGCAGCGGCCAGACCCTGAACAATGGCCGGAGCCGCGTGGCTTCCGGTTACAATGTTGATATTTGCCGCTCCCCGGTTTTGCAGATCAAGGCATATCCCGGCAAATTCTCCGTCAGATACTGCCCTGCCCATGCGCTCAGATGAAATCTGGTAATTCTGACAAAAAATACAGCCGAGATTGCAGCCGCTGACAAAAATCGTACCGGAACCGCCGCGCCCTACCAACGGAGGCTCCTCGCCGAGGTGCAGTCCCGCAAACGCAAGCCGCAGTTCAGCGGACTCCCCGCAAAAGCCCCGGACACCGGCAAGCCGGTCAACACCGCAGGCGCGGGGACAATACCGGCAGTTTGTATACAGATCATGTATGTTCATTGGGGCCTAAATTTGTATAACATCCTCCAGCCTTATATCCGCGGAACTCGCTCCAATGGAAAATCTGTACTCCCCGCCCGCAAGCGTAAAATCTCCCGCGGCAGCGTCATAATGTTTTAATTCCTTTACCGGAACAACAATTTTTATGCGGCGTTTTTCACCGGCATTAAAAGCAAGTCTGTCAAAACCCGCCAACTGCCTGATAGGGCCGGAAAATCCTGGATTTATCCGCGTAAAATAAAGCTGTACTACCTCAGCTCCTGCAAGCCCGCCGGTATTCCTGACAGAAAACTCCGCCGTAACATTTCTATCGCTGTCAAGCGACAGCGATAAATCAGAATACTCAAATTGCGTATAACTAAGACCGAAACCGAATTCATGCAGTACCGGCGAATCGCGGTACATATACGTCATTTTATTTTTGACGATATCATAGTCATTGATATGCGGCAGATCAGCGTCGCACTTGTACCATGTCATGGACAGTCTGCCCGATGGATTATTCGCGCCCGAAAGCGTTTCGCCGATTGCCGTTCCGATTTCCTGCGCTCCATGCGCTGTGAACAGAACCGCCCGTGCCGCCGCTTCCTGCTTTTCTATCGCGTAAGGATAACCGGCGATAATTGTCAATACCGTATTGTTGTTTGTCTGAACGATACTGTTATATAAAGCTGTCCAGCGTTCAGGCAGTTCAAGCGTTTCCCTGTCAATACACTCCCGCGCGCCGATTAAACTGTGGTTGCCCAGAACAACAATCGCCGCATCCGCGCCCTGTACGGTTTTTACCGCACCGGCAATACCATCGCTCAGTAATTGTATCGTTATTTTTCCCAGTATTTGATTTATCTTTTTTACACCGTCTTCGGAATATCGTTTATGATAAACGCTTTCTCCCCTGCGCATTGCGACACCGGTATCGGATTGAACGCCATGCGGAATCTCAGGCTTGAATTTGTCATTGTCCAGAAAAAATAGCTCGCGGGTGATCCAGCCCCAAATGAAGCCGGCATCACACATCAGATCGCCTTCCTCGGTCGTTGTCAGATAGAGTCCTGTTTCAATATTTTTGAATCCGAATACTCCGTAGCCCCAGTCGTAAACCCGAAAAACGGTGCGGGTCTCGATTGTTCCGTCAAAAACGACAGTGTTGCCGGAAGCGACACGCAGCCATGAACCATCCGCTTCGCTGAAAAACGCCGCTGTATCACAGCCATCGGCATACACGACCTCGCTTGATGAAAATGCGCCGCGTATGCCCTGAACAGGCGTTATCTGATACGGCGGATTACCCGAATACCAGTCAGGCATATTTTCACCGCCCAGTATACCGATAACCGCAATTTTTTTTGTCTTTGTCATGTCGAGCGGCAGCAAACCGTCATTTTTCAGAAGCGTAACCGACTCCCGCGCCGCCTGTTTCGCAACTTCGGCATTTTCACCGGAACACAGGGCAGTCTCAGGTATATTCTCAAACGGATTGTTCTCCGGTTTGCCATAAACGCCTAACCGGAACAAAATCCTGAATTGATTGAACATGGCATTGTCAAGATCAGCGTCAGTCAAAAGCCCGCGTTTATACGCGTCTGCCGCAGCTTCCATCACCAGTTCCCGCCTGTCCAGAAAAATGTCAAGACCGGCTTTGACAGCCGCCGCCGCTGATTCGCCCGGCGTTTTATATGTTTTGTGTTCCGACTGAACAAGCCCAAACGCGCCGCCGTCACTGGCGAAAAAACCATCCGCGCCCCATTTTTTTCTTACAATCGTGTTCATTTCCGGATTCAACATACCGGGAACGCCGTTAATCGCATTATAGGCAGTCATAAGCGATGCGGCTTTGCCTTCTTCAAAAGCATAGGCGAATACGCGCAGATAATATTCGAATTTGAGTCTGTCATCAAAAACAGAGTTAATGTATGTACGCTCAAGTTCGTAGTTGTTCGCGTAAAAATGTTTTGGCATAGTCGCAATCTTCATAAAAAAAGAATCATCGCCCTGCGCTCCCCTGATAAGCTCAACACTGAGTTTGCCCGCCAAAAACGGGTCTTCGCCGTATGCTTCTTCATTACGCCCCCATCGCGGATCACGTTCCATGTCGATTGTGGGGAAAAACAGCACCAGCAGTCCCTTACGCTCTCTTTTCATAAAATACACACGGGCTTCGTCTCCGATAATCGAGCCTATACGCCGCATAAGCTCTTTGTCCCATGTCATGCCAAGACCGAAAGGCTGCGGAAAAACTGTCGCTATTCCGCCATCGCGCAGGACAAGTCCGTGCGCGCCTTCGCCGCCCAAGGCAAAGGCGGGCAGTCCAAGACGTTCAACAGCAGGGTGAAAAGACGGCAAGAACGCGATTTTTTCTTCGGCGGTCAGACGTGAAACAAGATCGCGAATACGCTCGTCAAGCGGTAATGATGAATCTTCAAACGGGAACATTATGTCTCCTGAGAAAGGTTTTCGTTATGCGCCAATATATTTACCCAGCGCCTCGGCGTGCGCAGGGGATAACAGCATATCACTCCAGTTCACCCGCATCCCCTCTTTCTCCATTGCCTTCATCAGAAGGGCAAGGGTTTTTGCGCTGCGTATCCCGCCCTTTTTTACAAACGCGGCGCTTTTCCTTCCCATGAGACTGCTTCCCGCCGCAAGGATTTTTGGGACAACTTCAGGTATCTTTGCCGAAAAAAAGGAAATGGATTCCGATGTAACGGCGATATACTCATAACCTGGCAGACGCATACCATCGTCAGTCCATGCATCAATAATATCTACCCTGTGCCCCATTGATTCCATACCCTTTGCCAATGCCTGCACATATTCAGGAGGAGCCCTCCGTACAGATGGAGCGCTTACTATCGCTATTCTCATAAGACCTCTGCCTTTTTATAACTGCCTGTACATTTGATCGATACCCGGTTCCTTCACCAGCAGAACCGAACATTTTGCGTTAAACATTATTTCACGGTGGGTATGGCCGATAATATCCCGCGCGCTTCGATCTTTTTCCCAGCCTCCCAGAATAATTAAATCAGCCTTGCGATCCTCGGCAACAGTGAGTATCTCGGTATATACCGCGCCCTTGCGAATTTCCCGCTCGATTTTGACACCTTTGGCATGAGCAAGCTCCTCTACAAAATCAAGGTAACGATCTCCATTTGCCTCAAGGCTTTTTTCATACTCGGCACTTTCTTCCTGAATAAAAATTTTGCTCAAGGTAAGATGCTTGATCGTTGCCGTGTCCACCACATACACCGTTGTCAGACGGCAGCGGTAGGACTTGGCCAGGACAATAGCGTACTTGGCCGCTGAAATGGAAGCGTCCGATCCGGTGATACCAATAACAATATTCGAAATGAGCGGTTTCATGTGGCTGCGCCCGCAACTCCTTTTTTCTTGTGTTTAAGTAACTTGCTGGTAAAAAAAGAATCCCTGTCCCGTTCTTCCAGCGCCGACTCAATATATACCTTTGTCTCAGTGGCAACGGGAATGACCATCTTCTCCAAAGCGTTTACCCTGCGCTGGGTCTTGCGAACCTCCCGCGCCAGCCGCCAGGCAATAGTCCGTACCGCCGCCAATTCGGTACATATTTTGAGCAATTCAAAGAATTCTACCACAGTTTCATCACATTCGGCAAACGAATTTACCGAAGAATATTTCAATTCCGCATTGGGAAGCCGGACTTCCAGCCCCGGCAATTTCATCCCCGCGGCGCTCACTATCTGTTCCCGCAGCTCAAAGTTATAGCTAATATCCCTGGACAGCCGTTGGGCCCGTTCCCGGCCCACAACTACCAGCATCCGCTTGAGGCTGGGGTAGGCTGTCGTAACCCGTGCGTCCAAATCCCGCTCCAGCATCTTCACCCGCTCCACCTGCTGCATCAGCTCCATGACGAGGATTTCCCGCTTCTGTTCCAGCAGATCGTAGCCTTCTTCCGCAATAGCCAGTCTTTCCTTGACCCGCAGGAGGTTACTTTTGGTAGGAGCAATATTGTCTCTGGCCATTTTTACCAATATAACAAAAAAAGGCCGAATAAGCAAGGAAAGATCAGGTTTTTTTCTTTTTCCTGAAGGCTTCCAGACATTCCCGCTTGAAAATCACCACTGAAAGGCCCTTATATTCAATTTCGGCTTTGAGCCGGGCGATGTTTTCTTCGGCAAACTGCTTTTTGGCTTCCAGTTCCAGCAGGTGTGTGGGGTTCACCCCGCAGCCGAGAATCAGGTTCCGCAGTTTTTCCGAGGGAAACATGGTTGGCTGGCAGCCGGTCATGGCGACTATGGAGTTGTCAAGTATGATGAGGGTCATGGGAATGTCCGCTGCCGCGGCGTCAATAAGGCCGGTAATCCCCGAATGGATAAATGTCGAATCGCCGATGACCGCAATGCTGTATTTGAGGCCCGCGTCCGCCGCGCCTTTTGCCATGCCCACCGATGCCCCCATGCAGACGATACTTTCGGGAACCTGGTAGGGCGGCGCAGCGCCCAGCGAATAGCAGCCGATGTCTGAATTGATCCCCACATCAGGATGGCCGGGCCGCCCGTCAATTTCCGCCACGGCCTTTTTAATCGCCTCGTAACTGTCGGCATGAGGGCAGCCCTGACAGAGTGGGGGGGGGCGGGCGGGCAGACTGGCAGGGTTAAGGCCGGGTACGCTTACGCTTGGCCGGGGCTGTAGTCCCAAAGCAGCGCGTACATTGTCCGGGTCCAGTTCTCCGGCACGGGGTACGGGTGAACCCTCGCCGTTGAAACCGGCGAGCTTTCCCGCTATTGCCACGGCTTCTTTAGAAGCCGCTTCCGGCGGCAGGATGCCCCGCAGCTTTTCCTCGATAAAGGGCTGCCCTTCTTCAATGACCAGCACTTTTTCCGCAGCGGCGCAGAGGCTGCGAATCGATTCTACCGGCAGGGGATATGCGCCGATGTGCAGCCGCGCCGGGGCTTTTCCTCCCCGCATGACAATAAAGTCATCGAGGTTTTCCTCGTAATAATTGCCGCCCAGCCCGGCGGTTATCACCGCAAGATCGCATTTGCCGCCGCCGCACAATTCCAGCTTGTTTGCCGGATGTGCGGCTGACCAAGCCTGCATCTCTTTTTGTTTTTCGATGAGCGCCGCATAGTTTTTGCGGGCAAAGGCAGGAAGCAGCATCCAGCGTTCTTTTTCAGTTGTTTTGGAAACAGGTTTTTGTTCAACGGCTTCCTGAGCAATAATCGCGGCCCGCGCGTGGGAAAGCCGGGTAGAAAGACGAAGCAGCACCGGAACCTGAAAACGCTCCGAAATCTCAAAAGCCTCGCGGGTCATGGTGTAGGCTTCCTGCTGGCTGCGCGGCTCAAGGCAGGGAACCATTGCGAACATAGCGTAAAAACGGGAATCCTGCTCGTTCTGGGAACTGTGCATCCCCGGATCATCGGCTACGGCAACAACCAGGCCGCCCTTTATACCCAGCAGCGCGGCATTGATAAAAGAATCGGCGGCAACATTAAGCCCGACATGCTTCATGGTAACGATAGATCGCCGTCCGGCAAATGAAACGCCCAGAGCCGCTTCAAGGGCGGTTTTTTCGTTTGCGCACCAGCGGGCAATTGGGCCGCCTTTTTCGTATTCATCGATTAAGTACTGCAAAATCTCTGTTGAGGGAGTACCTGGATAGCCGTACGCAACGCTAATTCCGGCATGAATTGCCCCTAACGCAACCGCCTCGTCTCCAAGCAACGCAAGTTGTTTTTTGGTCATACCTCAATATACCTTTATTGCACTTGTCATTCAATAGCTTATACGGTATAAAGGAAATACTATGATTGATGTAAAAGGGAAATGGTGTTTTATTACCGGAGCCAGCCGGGGTGTTGGAAGGCAGATAGCCCTTTGTATGGCCGGGCGCGGGGCTAATTTGATTTTACATTCGCGCTCAAGTGTACATACAGAAAAGGTTCTGGAAGAGGTATCCAAATTCGGCGTTGAGGCTTTCGCTGTTGAAGCCGAACTTTCCAAACCTGATGAAATCGAAGCCATGCTGCAAAGAATTGACGCAAGCGGGAAAAATGTCGAAATCGTCTTTAATGACGCGGGCGTGCAAATCGCTTACCGGACGGAATATTTCAAAACGCCTGTTGCGGACTTTACCCAGAGCTTCCTCATAAATACCATTGCGCCCGCCATGATATGCTACCATTTTTTACCAAAAATGATTGAGCGCGGCTTTGGGCGTATCATAAATACAACAAGCGGAATACGCAATGAGCCTCAGCAGGCAGGCTATTCGGCAAGCAAGGCCGCGCTTGATAAATTCACCACTGACATGGCTTCTGTCTTGGATGGCACGGATGTAATTATAAGCCTTGCCGACCCCGGCTGGATTCGCACTGACCTGGGCGGCCCCAACGCTCCCGGTTCAGTAGAAAGCTGCCTGCCCGGAGTAGTTATCGGCGCATTCGTCAATGACAAAAAGAGCGGGAGAATCTTTGCCGCGCCTCAGTTTCACGGGAAGACGCTGGAGCAGGCGGTAAGCGGTTTGTGATGAGTACGGGCAGTTGAAATTGCCCCACAAATGTACATATAATTAAAGGTATTCATCGACACCAATATATTCATCCTGTAATTTTTCCTTTTCTGAATATTATTCTTTTCCCATATTTAGTTTCATAATAATTTTTATACTTACATCTTAAGGTCACTTCCTGACCAATATCCAGATCATGGACGATTATATCATTGAAATAACAGGTGATTTTAATTTCAGCATTTATGTTTTCACCAATATCAATAGATGAAGCATCCCATAGAGGTCTTGAATCTTTAGGCATCCATTTAGCTGTTATTATTCCGGTAATTTCTATTGTTTTTCCGGCATATTCACCTCCTGCATCAATTCCATTATTAACAAAATTATTTATAATATCATTTGCGTGAACAGAAACTAAATTGTCCTGGTTGTTTTCTTTGATGGTAATCAATAAATATAATGCCAACGAGAAAATAATTATTATAGAAAGTGTTATTAAAATTATATTTCTATATTTTGATTTCGCTATAATTTTGATAGAATAAATTGATATTATTACTATTGAATTCAGCGCTATAAAAATATAAAAAGTCCAGTCATACGACCACCCAAAACAAAAACATAACCAAAGAAGAATAAGAATATCCAATATGACGATAGATACAGAAGCAAGTATTTTTATAATCTTGGTATGAAAATAACACAGAATTCCTTTTAGTATAAGAAATACAAATAGCGGATATAATAGTAGTGTCAAAAGTATCATGTTATAAAAAAGGCGGGGCCTGATCCCCGCCCTTCAAATTATATATTCTCAAAAGCCTTATCGAGAATTTCCTTTTGCGGCGGGGACGTAAACAGTGATACTAACAATACCACGCCAAAAGGAACGACAATGGCAATGCTTGCCGCCAGCGGCGAGTTGGCTCCAAGCCTAAACACTCCGCCGCTGTTTGAAAAGATAAAGAACAGGGCTACCATTATTATCACGCCGGAGAAAATCCCCGCGTATGCCCCCGCTTTGGTAACACGTTTGCTGTAAAGGCCCAGAATATAGGGCGCGGCAAAGGCGCCGGAAACGACACCCCAGCTTAACGACATAAGGTACACGATGATGCTGAGCTGGTAACGGGAAATAAAATAGGAAATGACAATGAATATGGCCGAAAGGAAACGCATCATTGCCACCGAGGTATCTTTGCCGGTTTTGGTGTCGACTTTCCGTGGGTATAGATCAATGGCTATCGCCGAAGAAGAAACAAGCACCAGCGACGCAAGCGTTGACATTGAAGCGGAAAGCACCAGCAGAAGTATCAATGCCATTAACACATTGGGTAGCTTATCCGTCAGCAGGGTCGGAATGATAAGATCGTACTGTATCGCTCCGGCGGCATTCCGGGGAATAGAGCCGAGATCAAAAAACACATGGGTGGAGGCTCCGGTATAATAAGCGGTGAATCCTATCATCAACGCGAAAACCGTGGTAACAATCGCCGCCTTGGGGATAACGGCCTCATTCTTGATTGCGTAGAATTTTTGGGTCATCTGGGGAAGGCCCCATGTACCAAAACTGGTCATAAACACAAGACTCATAATAGTCAGCACCGATGGCCGCTGGGCAGGCGGAATATGGTCCGCATAGTTTTCGTTGATCTTGCCGATGATTCCAAACACGCCGCCTTCGGGCGTGGTTATCACCAGAATCAAGAGCGCGGCTCCGACAAACATAATAATGGCCTGAATAAAGTCGGTAATGGCAATGGCAAAATAACCGCCTAAAATCAGGTAAACTCCGGTAAAGGCTATCATAATCAGCAGGGCAAAATCATACGGAATGCCAAACCCTTTTTCAAACAAATGCCCCAGCCCCTTGAAAACGCTGGCGGAATAGGGCAGCAGAAAAAAGAAAATAATTGAAGCGGCTATGGGTTTGAGGTGCTTTGCCCCGTAACGTTCCTGCAAAAATTCCGGCATGGTCATACTATCAAGATTCTGTGTCATACGCCGGGTTCTGCGGGCAAGGACTACCCATGCCAAGCCTGCCCCAAGGATACCGTTGCCAATGGCGATCCACAGGGCATTGAGGCCAAATTGCCAGCCCTGAGTTCCGGCAAAACCGATAAAAATAACCGCGGAAAAATACGTGGTTCCGTAAGCCGCCGCTGAAACCCAGGGCCCCAGGGTTCTGCCGCCCAGAAAAAAATCACCCAGGGTTTTGGTTCTCTTCATTCCCCAGATACCGATTGTGGTCATCAAAGCCAGAAAAAACACTAAAAACACAATTCCGATAACATTCATTTTATTTCTTTACTCCTTTAAAAAAATTCTGCCTGTTCCATATACATACTACTACAAGACATTTGTGTGTTCAATGGCCTTTTGCCCTCTGTTATGTGAAACCATTACCAAAACCTTTCGCGGCATCTGCGGCCTCCTCAAAGCCGCTGTGCAGCAAATGTTCGGATATTGTGTTTAGCAGTTCTTTGACCGGGCGGGACCATGTTTTCTGCTGTAACCCGGATAACGTATCTTTGGCGGCTTTTTTATCAAATGCCGCGCATGCTGTCTGTATGGCAGACAGTTTTTCGCGCAGATACGCGCGGTCATCATCTGAATCTTCGGCTATAGTTTCGTTGTCTGCTTGCGGCCTGATTTTCCCGATTACCGCCCGCAGCTTCTCCAGAAACACCGGGGTTTCTTCCCGCAAAACGGCTTTGTTCCGCTGCCGTCCCGCATCTTCCAGCCTGAGCGCTACGCCGGACAGATCTGTTTCGCCGATATTCGCAAGCGCGCTTTTCATCGCGTGAGTATTGATAATGTATGCCGGTATATCCTCATCTCCATAAGCGTTCTGCTTTTCGTGTATTGCTTCCAGTGCGGCAATGGTCTTTTCAGCGTCCCGTATAAAAATTTCCGCCAGATGCGAGTCCACGGAAAGCTGCGGCATATTACCGGCGGAATTATTTTTTGTTAAACTTTCTTTGAGCCGCCGGGAGGCTTCAATCGTTTCAGGCGGGTATTGATCGCGTACCAGTTTGTTAAGCACGGCGTTGAGCTGGCGTATATCAATCGGCTTGGAAATAAAATCATCGAAACCATTTTTCAAAAATATTTCCGCCTGCCCTGACAGCGCGTTAGCCGTCAGCATGACAATGGGGCGCGTATAACCCAGACTGCGTATGATTTGCGCCGCCTCAATGCCATCCATCTTCGGCATGAAATGATCCATAAACACAATGTCGTAACTGTTACCGTCTTTGATTTTTTCAATCGCTTCAAATCCGCTTGAGGCGGTTTCAGTTGACAAACCGTAAGGGGCCAGAAGCCCTCTGACTACATACAGATTTGTTTCTACATCGTCTACAACCAAAATCCTGCCGTACGGCATATAGTCGCGTACAATTTGCGGCGTTTTCTTTATTTGAGTTTTAGCGCCAAAATGCTGCCTGAAGTTTTCCGCCGTTTCCCTGCCCAGTACGCCGGAGTTTACGAACCCCTGCGGCAGCCGTATGGTAAACATCGATCCCTTACCCTGTTCGCTCTCCACAAAAATCTCTCCGCCCATCATGCGAACCAAGTGACTGGTAATATTCAGACCCAGACCAGTGCCTTCTATCGTCCGGTTGGCCTCTGTATAAAAGCGGGTATACTCGGTAAACAGCTTATTCACCTGTTCTTTGGTCATGCCCTGTCCTGTATCGCTCACACGGAATACAAGCGTTACCTGAGTCGCATCCTCCTGCCGGACGTATTCAGCGGCAGCAGACAGCACAATCTCGCCTGAGTCCGTATATTTGAACGCATTGGAAAGCAGATTGTTCAAAATCTGTTTGATACGCAGCTCATCCCCGAACAATATTGACGGGATGTTCTCATCCACCTGAAGCTCAAAGTTAATGGGCTTACTGTCAAAGCGCATGGCATTCAGATGTATGGTGTCGTTAATGAGACTTGCGACTTCGTAATTGACCGGCATCAATTCCAGCTTGCCGGCCTCTATTTTTGATAAATCCAATATATCGTTGATGATATTCAACAGCAAATAACCCGAATCATAAATTTTATCCAGAGCTTCCTGCGTATCCGGCGGAAGTTTTTCGTTTTGCAGTTGAATTTCAGTGATGCCCAATATTGCGTTCATAGGCGTGCGTATTTCGTGGCTTACCTTTGCCAAAAAACTGCTCTTTGTCTGGTTTGCCTGAATCGCCTGTTCTTTTGCGGCAATCAATTCGGTCATATCGACAGAATGCTGTATATGAACTTTCTTTCCGTTGGGCCAGTCGATGTATCTGTCAGTTTTGTGATAGATGAGATTCGTAACCGGGTTGTGCTCTTCCCAAACAATAATTTTATCAGGTTCTTTATCAAGCTGTATGCGGGGACAGAAATCGCATCGCTCACTCTTTCCTTCCTGGATAACCTTATAACAAAGTTGTCCAACGCAATCATCTGTAATGTCAAATTGCCGCTTCATATATTCGTTTATAAAAAGAATTTCACTTGTTACCGGATCGATTACAACGATCAACGAATTGATACTGTTCAGGATGCTCTCCATTAACTTGATAGTGATATTTTTAGCTTTGTTTGCCTCACTGGCCTCCGCCACCAGTATTTCAAGCCGTTTTTCCTCAACGTGGCTCCGGTAAAACAGAATCAGTATCAGACCCAGTACGGTCAAAGACAGGGCAATTGCACCTATCAGCCAGGGAAGCCGCGCCTCCATCAGTTTTGTTTTGTAGTCGTAGGTTCTGGTCATCCATTGTTCAGTAATTACATAGGTGTCGATAAGAGCGATGGCCTTATCCACTATCGAACAAAGATCGGTTTGATCCTTGTTAAAACCGAAAGTAGCCTCATAGGGGTAGTTGAACAGGTAATTGGCTTTATAATCCGAAAGCCCGTAATAATTCAGGTAGGAAATCATCC
>JAIRUN010000153.1 GCA_031254365.1 Treponema sp.
CTGTCAAAGTGAGGGCAGGGGAGTGGAGCCTCTATCTCCCGCCTCTGCCCGTTGCTTGTACCGGCGAGTTACTCATAAGCGACGGTATAAGCGAAATACGTTTTTGTAATGTAATAACCGGAGATGTATGGTTTGCCGGCGGCCAGAGCAATATGGAGATGGAGCTGGTAAATGTCAAAAACGGCCCCGCCGAACTTGCCGCCTGCGCAAACCCGAATATACGTTTTTATCAGGTAGTAAAACGCGCTGTTGTAGACGAAGACTATTTGTGCGAAGAAGCGCAGACAAGATGGCAGGTTTGCGCGCCGGAAACCGCCGCCATGCTGAGCGCGGCGGCATGGTTCTTTGCGCGAAAAATCAACGCCGATACGGGAATCCCCATTGGTATCGTCAACTGTTCATGGGGCGGCACATCGATCAGCGCATGGATGTCCAGGGAACAGCTTGCGCACAGCCGCGCCGGACAGCGTTTTATTGACGATTACGCCGCAAAAGTCGGCGGCAAAACCGATGCCCAGTACAATGCCGAAATGGAAGAGTATTTCGCCGCCTGGCGGGAATGGGATGAACGTATCCGCGTCCGGCGGGAACAGGAGCCGGATGTAAGCTGGGAAGCGCTTAATAAAGAGTGTGGTGAATGTCCCTGGCCCCAGCCTGCGGGGAATACCAGCCCCTACTGCCCAACGAATCTGCACACTGCGCGGGTGCGCCGTGTCGCGCCTTTTGCCCTTAAAGGCTTTATTTATTATCAGGGTGAAGAAGATGATCTGCGCGCCGCCGATTACCGCGAGATGATGTACTACCTTGTCAGGCAGTGGCGCGGTGACTGGGGCGATGAGAGCCTGCCGTTTTATTTTGTGCAGCTTACAATGTATGCTTCCCGCGAAGAAATAGAATCGGGAAATCCTCCCCGGCATTGGTGTCTTATGCGGGAAAGTCAGTATCAAGCCTCCCTTGATATTGCGCATAGCGGACTTGCGGTGATCATTGACTGCGGTGAATATGACAATATTCATCCTTTTGATAAACAGACCGTTGGTTTGCGTCTGGCATTACAGGCCCTGAAAAAAACCTATGGCAAGAACATAGAGGCTGACGGGCCGCTATTCTCATGGGCTGAAGTCCAGGCTAATGGACTGCGCCTGCATTTTGATAACGCAGAAAGCGGCCTTGAACTCCGTAGCGAACCTTCAGGCTTTGAGATCGCCGCCGCCACAGGCCCCTATTATCCCGCACAGGCGGCAATAGGCGGCAATGACGTTGTTATTTACTCGGATAAAGTGACAGAGCCGCAAAGGGCGCGTTATGCCTGGTACAAATTCGGCCCAACGCCGCTCTACGCGAAAAACGGACTGCCCGCAATGCCCTTTCGCAGCAATACGGGCGAGCCAGTTATGTGATCAATCAAGCGCGCCAACTATTTTGTAATAAGCGGGCTTAGCCCTGCTGGTGGAACTGCCTTCAAAGATCAGGGGCAGGCCTCTAGCCCTCCAGCTTTGCTCGTCATATACGCCCCAGAATGTTACGCGCTCAATAATATCGCTGTATTGAATGAACAATTTGAAATAATCACCGTACAGATTGGCCGCAGTTAATTTTTGGCTGTTAGTCGGGGGTGTGCTGCTGCTGTAATCAGACCAGCTCTGACTCAGCACGTCAATTTCGCTGATTGATATTTTTACGCCTAACGGCTTGAATCGGTCCAAGGTGGCCTTTATGCTGTTCACCGATACATTGGTATTATGATGCGACTGCATACCAATGCCTTCGATGAGTTTGCGTCCTGCTGCGGGATATGCTTCCGCATATCTGGCATTTACATCCCGTACCATATTACGGACCATGGTCGCTTTGCCCGCGTTGTCTAAATTATAATCATTGTAGTACAGAATTGCGGCCGGATCGGCGAGCCGGGCAGCAAGGTATCCTTCGTAGACAAAATCAGAACCGATTGCCACATACCAGGGATTAGGCCCCTGACTGTCGCCCGTGGTGCGCATTGAAGTTTTCCAGTCCGCACCTGCGCTGACACCATCGGGGAAAACTTCGTTTAACACGTCCCATGCCCATATCTTGCCTTTGTAGCGGGTTACCACATCGGTGATGAATTTTTTCATTGCGGTTAGGGCTTCATCTTTTTTGCTGGGGTTTCCCAAATCCTTCTGCCATTGAGGAATTTGGCTATGCCAGAGGAGGACGTGGGCGAGGATTTTGAAGCCGGAATTGGTGGCCGCGTTGACAAAATTATCCGCATTGGTCCAAGTGTAGGTAATTGCCCCGGTTGAAGAATTATACCCGCTCGAAAAAGAATCCGGTTTCATGTGATTTTCAGCGGTTAGCACATTGTAGTGACGGATAAGCCGTTGATTGGTTATAGTTCCGCTGGTACCAGTACTGTAATTACTCTGGGTAGCAATATTGCCAATCAAAAAATAATCCGCAAACCGGTCCTTTAAGGGCGTTGTACTCATCATGTCAATCTGGCCCGCCATGGTAGTGGTTATGGTGAAGGTTTGCGTAAAAGCATTGTCCGTTGACTTTGCCGTAATGGTAGCGGTTCCGGTGGCGGCTGAGGAAGCGGTACTGGTTCCGCCGCTGGAAAAATTAACAGCGGTAACGATACCATTATTAACGCTTGCCACAGTGGCTGCGCTCGATGTCCAGGTAATAGTTTTGCCAGCCGCGCCGTCGCCGAGGTGGGGCTTAAGGTCCCTCCTGGCCCCTATGGTCAGGGTCAGCGAATTACCCGATCCCAGAGGGCGGTTATCTCCGTCATCAATACTCAGCAGGCAAAAAATGCTGACCGTTTTCGGCCCGCCCGTAATGGTATAACCGGACTTTTCCGCCAGTACCGTCACGCTTCCGCTATTCGTAATGCCGGACAGGGCAAGATCATACACGCCTTTTGTGGTTCTGGTTAACGCGCCCTTGTTTGCCCCTGTGGTTCCGGCGGTGAGCGTAATATCAGATGCCGCAAGGCCGGTAATATCATCATCAAAAGTCAAAGTCAGTTTGGTAGTAGCAGTCTTTGCCGATCCGTTCTGGGTAAGGGATTTGAATGTTCTCGCAATACCCTGAGAATCTTCATCATTGGCATTGGGACAGCCCGCCGCGAGTATTCCAACGGAAATCAGCAGGAAAAAAATCCGGCCCATTTTCAATCTTTTCATATAAACCTCCACATTGGCGACCACCAGAGCTGCATGGCGCCATTTCGCCTCCAATAATTATACCATAAGCGGTAGCCTTTGTAACGAAAGTTTGCCCCGGAATGAATGCGCCTTAATCATTTTGACAAAAATTGTAAGTTTGTCACAAAAAACCGTTCCCAAGCCCTTACAAATGAAAAATCTTAAAATTATTTTTCAAAAACGTTGACTTTTCTCCGCTGGTATGATATATATATACATAACATAAGGTATAATGGAGTCTTATGCTAAAGTTGTATTTTCTCATAGTTATCAGTTCGATTTCTGCCTTTAAACCCGGTGTCTTAAAACTGGATTGCGGGTTTTTAAGGTTTCTTCCTCATTTTTCCCAAAACATTTTCTCTATACGTCCGGCCTTATCTGCGCAACCGGGCGGTGGTTCATTGGATATAAAAAGCCCTGCTATCAAATTCATGTCTTGCAGGACAATCAAACGTTGTTTGATTCGAGTTTGAGGCGGGAGCTTTTTAAGTATATCATAATGGAGGTATACTATGAACAAGAAATGGTGGATGCTGCCGGTATTGCTGCTGGCAGTAGCCGGACTCCTGATGATCGGGTGCCCGACTGAAACGAAAGAAAAACCGACCCCGCCGGGAG
>JAIRUN010000178.1 GCA_031254365.1 Treponema sp.
ACAAATACGGCTTATTGACCCCCTGTTGCCTGTTGTTATACAGTATAAGTAATGGCATATATAAAAAACCTCTTTGACCGTAATTTTCTTGAGTATGCTTCCTATGTAATAAAAGACCGGGCCATTCCCGATCTTGAGGACGGACTCAAACCGGTGCAGCGGCGTATACTTCATACTCTTTTTGAGATGGACGATGGCAAGTTCCACAAAGTCGCCAATGTGATAGGCCAGTGCATGAAATACCATCCCCACGGCGAGGCATCCATTGGCCCGGCACTGGTGGTGCTTGCCAACAAGGAACTGTTTATTGACCGGCAGGGAAACTTCGGCAATCTCCACACCGGCGATGAATCGTCCGCGCCGCGCTATATCGAGTGCCGGGCAACGCCGCTTTCCAAAGATATTTTTTACAATCCCAAACTCACCGGTTGGGCGGATTCTTATGATGGCCGCAACAGGGAGCCGGTTCTGTTTCCGGCAAAAATCCCCGTGATTCTGGTGATGGGCGTTGAGGGAATTGCCGTGGGTATGTCCACGAAGATTCTGCCCCACAATGTGATCGAAGTGCTGGAAGCCGAAATCGCTTGTCTGTCGGGAAAGAAATTTCAACTGTACCCGGACTTCCCCACCGGCGGCCTTATTGATGCTTCCGATTATCAGGACGGCAACGGCAAGGTGCGGGTGCGGGCAAAACTCGACACCTCTGATCCCAAGCGCATACTTATCACCGAACTGCCCTTTGGCTCCACTACCGAAAGTTTGATCAACAGCGTGGAAGCCGCGGCAAAAGCGGGTAGACTTAAGATTCAGGGGATCAGCGATTTTACCACGGACAAAGTTGAAATCGAAGTAAAGCTGGCCCGCGGCGTGTATGCGCAGGAAACTGTGGACGCGCTGTTCGGCTTTACCGAATGTGAGCAGTCCATTTCGGCCAATCTTCTTGTTATCAAAGACGGCCTTCCCGCGGTGATGACCGTTACCGAGATAATTAAGCATCACGCCAAACAACTTGTAAAGATTCTCACCAAAGAACTCGAACTGGAAAAAAAAGAACTTCTGGACAAACTTCATCTGCGTACGCTGGAACGGATTTTTATTGAAGAGCGTATCTACAAGGGTATCGAAAAAATGAAAACCGCCAAAGGCGTACAGGACGCGGTGATTGCCGGTTTTAAACCATTTCTGAAAGAGATTGGGACGCGCGGCGTAAGCGTTGATGACGTTGAACACCTGCTGCGAATTCCCATTCGCCGGATTTCGTTATATGACATCAACAAGGCCCACGACGAGATGCTGCAGATACAGGAGCGGATCAAGGTGATCAACGGCCACCTGAAAAATATCACCGCGTATTCGATCAGCTACCTGAACGGAGTCATCGCTAAAATCAAAGCCAATGAGGAACTGGCTCAGGGCGGTTTGCCGCCGGGAGCGCGGAAAACCAAAGTCGGCGCTTTTGACAAGATCGATGTTAAAGAAGTTGCCAAACGGGATGTGGAACTCAAATACGATAAAAACACAGGTTATCTGGGAACCAATGTATCGGGTGCGAAGATCGCCGAAGTCTCTCCGTTTGACCGGATTCTTTCGATCCGCAAAAACGGAATGTACTCGGTAACTGATCTTCCCGAAAAAACGTTTATCGGCGCGGACGCATGGTGGGTTGGAGTTGCCGATAAAGAAGCGCTCGGCAAAACGATCTTTACGATCATTTATAAAGAAAAAGAATCCGGCTTCCCCTGTATCAAGCGCTGCGTCATTGAAGGCTGGATAATGAACAAGGATTATTTCCTCGTTCCTGACGGTGCTGAAGTTCTGCATATTGATACCCGGCCCAAATTTACATTCAGCGTCAAATATGTCCCCAAGCCCCGGCTCAAGGTGCTTTCGGAGGACTTTAAGGCTCAGGATTACAATGTACGGGGCCTCAAGGCCGGCGGCATCAGGCTGGTCAACAAGGAAGCCGCAAAAGTTGACAGTGGGAGAAAGAAGGATGACGAATAACGATGAAATCGTCTTTGATGAAAGCTCAGGAATATCAGCGGAAGAACAGCGGGATATTCTGTCCAAAATAAACGGCATTGCCGAAAAAAACCGCCGCTCTCTTTCCGAAGCCGCGCTGTCCGAAACAAAAGGAACACAGCGTTTCAGCGCAAAGAAAAGCGGCGGCTTCTTTCCCGTGCTGGTAAACGTAATCGCCCTTGCCCTGCTCGCCGGAGGATTTTTTCTCCTTTCTTTTTTTCAGGGTAAAACAGAGACTCAAGTCCGCGAAGGGACAAAGGTGTATAACAGCGCCGAGCGGGCCCTTATTGATGAAATACGAAAGGAGACGGCTTCCCGCATTGAGGCCAAAGAAAATGAAATCGCCCTTGTTATTTCCAAACTGGAAGGGGTGGACGCAGAATTGCAGGAACTGCAATCCAATACCGAGGGACTGACAGCGGAGCAGCGGACCACGGAGAACAGACTCAGGTCCATGCAGGAAGAATACCGTTCCGCCCTTGCCGCTTTGCAGGATGAACGTTCACGTATACTGGAAGCATCCCGCGCAAGGGAGGCCGAGTTGTATGCGCAGCTTGAAGCCCGCTCCCGCGAGCTTGCCGCCGTATCCGGGCAGAGCGCCGCCGCCCTGAGTCTTGCCCGTGGCGAACTGGAACGGATTTCCGCAGAGCAGATACAGGCCGCGAATGTGGAAGCCCAGCTTGCCGCTTTCTTCGCGAATCTGACTGATCATATCCGTGAAGATCGTCTGGACGAAGCTGCCGGGACAATACAGGCAATGCGGGACTTCCTCAATACCCCTGCTTTTCAAAGCCTTCGTTCCATACAGGCGCGGAAAGAACTCTATAATCAGTCGATCAATTCCTTTGCCGTAATGGTGGAGGAAGCCCGCAAGAATCAGACCGCTCTCGCGCTGGCAGGAGGAGCGTCTGCCGGGGGAACGGAAAAAACAATTTCTGATTTACAGGCAGAAAACGCATTGTTAAAAGAAAACATGGCGAGCCTTACCAGCACTGTTGAAGCTGTCAGCAGCCAGGGCTCCGGTCTTGCGGATCAGGTAACAACGCTGCGAAATCAGAATTCCACCCTGCAGCGGCAGAACACTGAACTGCAAACAGGTACGACGGAAAGAGACCGGAGAATTAGCGCGCTTGAAACAGAAGAAACAACGCTCAGGCAGACCATCGGCGATCTTCAGCAGCAGGGCGCTGCCAAAGACGAGACTATTACAAGCCTGACCAACCAGCTTGCCCAAATCCGCCAGGCATTACAGGCATTGTCCGAGTAAGAAGTCTTTTTGACATTTTGTATATTATTATGGTATAATCAGAAAAACATAAAAAGGGGTTAATTATGGTTATCTTAACGTTGAATTGCGGGTCTTCATCGGCAAAATATCAGGTGTATAACTGGGAGACCAGGGATGTTCTGGCGGTTGGGATTGTGGAGAAAGTAACGCTGGGCGGTTCTTTTATCACCCACAAGGCCAAAGGCAGGGAAGAATATACGGCCCAGCATGATTGTCCCACCCATACTGATGCGGTTGATCTAATCATCAAGACCCTGACCAGCAAGGATCAGGGAGTTATCAGCGACATGTCGGTGATCAAAACGGTGGGCCACCGTGTGCTGCATGGCGGAATGAAATTTACCAAGAGCGTCATTGTGGATGACGCGGCAATGGCGGCCTTTAATGAGGTGAAGGACCTGGGGCCGCTTCACAATCCGGCGAATATCATGGGTATCGAAGCGGCGAAGAAGGTGCTGCCCGATGTTCCCCACTGCGCCATTATGGACACGGCCTGGCATCAGACCATGCCCCCGGAATCGTACCTGTATGCGGTTCCCTATGAATGGTATGAAAAATATCAGGTGCGGCGCTATGGATTCCACGGAACGAGTTTTCTCTATACGGCAAAACGCGCCGCGGTGCTTTTGGGACAAGACCCCTTCAAAACGAATCTCATTATCTGTCATTTGGGAAACGGCGCTTCGGTGAACGCTGTCAAGGACGGCTGCTCGTTTGATACCTCAATGGGTATCACGCCGCTTGAGGGCCTTGTGATGGGAACCCGTTCAGGCGATCTTGATCCGGCACTGCCATTCTATGTTATGCGAAAAACCGGTATGAGTGATACGGAAATCGAGAGTACCCTGAACAAAAAATCAGGGCTGCTGGGGCTGACCGGAAAATTGGCTGACCGCCGGGATATTCAGGCCGCGGCAGTAAGCGGGGATAAACAGGCCCTGCTTGCCCAGTACATTGAAGCGCACCGGGTGAAAAAATATATCGGCGCATATCAGGCGGTACTCGGCAGGGTTGACGCGCTGGTCTTTACTGCGGGTGTCGGCGAGTTCGCGTGGTTTATGCGGAATAAAATACTTGAAGGGCTTGAAGGCATTGGCATTGTGTATGATCCCAAGAAGAACGAAATGTCGCATACCCGTAATACCGAAACAATCATCAGCAAGCCTGAGTCAAAGATACCCATTTACATTATTCCCACTGATGAGGAACTGGTAATGACCGAAGACGCATTCGCCCTGATGCAGGGGACTTATAATATACATACCAGTTTCACCTATTCCTTCCAGAGCAAGGACTATGTGAACAAAGGCCGCGCCGAGGGACTGAGAAATGAGCTGGCGAAGAATCCTTCCCTGACGGAAATTATCGCCAGCCCAAAATAGAGACACGAGCTTTGGTAATGACTAAAAACGAATTGTTCTGCATCGGCAACCCGCTGGTGGATTTGTTTGCCACTGTTAATTCTTCATATCCACGACAGCATGGAATCGTACAGCAGGTGCAGCACATAGATCATGAACAGGCGCAGCGCATCTTCAATGAACTGCGCTTTGATAAAAAAGCCGCGTCCCAGCTTGCATCAGGCGGCGGTGCGGCAAACGTAGCAAAAATCGCCGCCATGCTGGGCATGAATGCCGCTTTTGCCGGCTCTACGGGCAATGATGAAATGGCCGCCGTTTTTGCAAATGAACTTCGAAAAGTGGGCGTTTCCCTGTTTCTGAAAAAGGGAGAGGGAAAAACCGGTATCTGCTGTATGCTTAACTCAGGCGGCGAAAGCGTAATTGCCGCCGCGCCCGGCGCCGCGCTGGAATACATGGAATCCGATATACAGGATGAATGGATCACCGGAGCCGAAGCGGTAGTGCTTGACGGATATATTCTTGACCGCCGTCCGCTGGTGCAGCGTATTCTTGAACTGGCCGCTACAAACGGAATCCCCATCGCGCTGGATGTCGCGTCAGCCTTTCACATCCGGGAAAAAACCGAAGAGATTCTCCATTACAGCCGCAACTATCCTCTGATCGTTTTTATGAACGCCGATGAAAGTATTGCCTTTTATAATACAATTAAAAAAACCGCTATCGAAGAAGAAGTCCAGGGTGAACGTGAAAAAGAAGCTCTGATTCTGCGGGATATATGCCCGGTACTGAAGTATATTACCGAAGGAGAAATTTTTCCAATCATCGTTATCAAACTCGGCGGACGCGGCGCGGTGGTTCTTGCCGGAGGCAATATCTACCGCGCGGAAACATTTACAGTCACCCCCCGGAACACAGTAGGCGCGGGCGATGCGTTCTGCGCCGCCTTTATCTGTGCATGGATTCGGGGCAAGTCAATTTCCGAATGTGCCGCTCTGGGAAACCGCGTTGCCAGAGAAATCCTGCTGGTTCCAGGCACTAAAATCAAGGCCGGAAAGCTCAGAGCATTTGCCAAACTGCTAAAAAAGCGCTGAGTTATACGACATTTTTTACCCCAAATTTGCCGCCGTCCCGTGCAATCCATAGCATGGGGACTTGTTCACTTCTCCATACCTAATTTTCGTTTATGGAGCGAGGAAGAACTAGGGCAAAAAAAATCCGGGTCTTGCGACCCGGCGGCTATCCGGGGAAAGTCGGATATACCGAAATGCCCCCGATAGTATAGTCTTTGCTTGCAATTCTCCCCATTTTATGTTAAAAATGTACCTAAATGATTACAAAAACAGACGCAAACGGCCAGACCTCCCCCCAAGCACCTGAAAAACCCGGCCCGGCGGATCTTTCGCCACGGGAAAAGGAAATTTTCGGCCTGCTTCTTAACGGCAGAGCCCCCAAAACTATCGGCTATGATTTAAACATCAGTTATGGAACGGTCAAATTTCATCAAAAGAGCTTGTACCGCAAATTGGGCGTCCAGAGCATACAGGAACTTTTAGTACAATATAAATCCGGCTATACGCCGCCAAAGCGGACCTTGCCCAAGAAACTGATAATTGCGGCAGGGGTAGCCATAGTCGCCATTGTGGTTACGTTACTGGTGTTAAATGAGCGAAGTAAA
>JAIRUN010000118.1 GCA_031254365.1 Treponema sp.
AGACATTCCCTTTACAAGGATATCACTCATGCCAAATCCAGCGTCCAGCGACCAAAAATCCCCTGCCGGAAACTCTGTTTGGGCATATAATCCGTTAGCAAGTACCAAAAATGCTGCCAGAAAAATGACGGTTTTTCTTTTTTTAATCATATAGTACCTATAATACCTTTTTATATAATACCTTTTTATATAAATCAAGAGGCAATACACCCGCTTGCTTTCCATGCGCCTCGCGTTGTATTATTCTGTTGCCCCCGCCAGGAACCATGCGAGGAGATGCCGCCCAACTCCGCCAGGTCCGGAAGGAAGCAACGGTAAGCGGAGGTCTGCTGCGCCGTGGCAGCCCTGGCAGGGGCTTTTTAATGTTCAGGCATTAACCCTCAGGCGGCTGGTCTTTTTTCATCCCTTTCTATATACTAGGCACATGGCAGACTTGACGGCCCCGGCATACGAAGTAACCGCCACCAGGCGACGTCCCAAAACTTTTGACGAGCTTGCGGGGCAGGAATTTGTCGTTTCCACCCTGAAAAATTCCCTGCACAGCGGGCGCATTGCCCATGCCTACCTTTTTTCCGGGCCGCGTGGCTGCGGTAAAACCAGCGCCGCGAGAATCCTTGCCCGCTCGCTGAACTGCGAAAAAGGAACAGCGGAAGGACCCTGCGGCGTGTGCGATAGCTGTCAGGCGATCAGCCGCGGCGCAAGCATGGATGTGATCGAAATTGACGGAGCTTCCAATACTTCGGTTAACGATGTACGGCAGATCAAAGACGAGGTGCTGTTTCCCCCTCATACGGGCCGCTATAAAGTGTACATCATTGACGAAGTACATATGCTCTCCAACAGCGCATTTAACGCCCTGCTGAAAACCATTGAGGAACCGCCGCCCTATATCATTTTTATTTTTGCCACCACGGAACTGCACAAGGTTCCCGCAACCATTAAAAGCCGCTGCCAGCAGTTCAATTTCAGGCTCATTCCTATCGAAACGATTCAAAGTATTTTGAAGAAAATATGCGCGGAGATGCAGATACAAGCCGAAGATGATGCGCTGTTCTGGATTGCGCGGGAATCCACCGGCAGCCTTCGGGACGCATACACACTGTTTGATCAGGTTGCGTCTTTTTCGGAAGGAAATATCCGCAGCGATGTGATCCGGGAAAAGCTGGGACTCGTAGGGCTGGAAAAACTCAACAGCCTTGCCGAAGCCTGCGCCGCCAATGACGCATCACGGGCCTTTGCCCTGATCGATGAAATTCTCGATTCCGGCGTTGCCATTGAGCAGTGTGTCATCGATCTTGCCGCTTATTACCGGAGTCTCCTGCTTCTGAAAAACGGCGTTACACGGGAATCCCTGTTGGGCTACAGCCAGAATCAGTTTTCCGCGAAGGCGCTGGAAACCTTTGACAGTATCAGGCTTGAGCAGGCTCTGGATATCTTCCTTGCCTGTTACCGGGACATCCGGTATTCGGTATCGCCCCGCTTTGAACTTGAAATGGCAGTTTCAAAATTGGCATGGCTTTCCCATTGGGTCTCGCCGCCGGAACTCAAGGCAGCGGTTGAAGACGCGCGAAACATATTGTATTCGCAGGGAGGGATAGCCCGCCCTTTAGCGCACGGGGCCGCTGATGGCCCCGCTAACGGTTCGCTTAACCCGCGGCAACCCGGCGGGTCAGCGCCGCATCATGCGGCGGCAGGCAGCGGCCGTTCCCTGTCGGAAGATTTCAAGCGGATGCTTGCCGCCAAAGCGTCCGGCGCGGCCTATGCTGATGACAGCGCTGATGATGACGAGGATGTTCCTTTGTGGGAGGGGATAGTGCGGAACAAGAGCGGAAGCGCGGCGGAAATGTCTCCGCAGCTTGAGCGTGTACTCAGATTGATACCAGGAACGGTAATAAATTAATTATGGGGAAGCAGAATGAATGTTAATCCGTTTGATATTTTGAAAAACGCACAGAAGATACAGGAACAGATGGGGGCCTTTCAGGAAAAACTTGTCCTTATAAGCGCAACCGGTTCCGCGGGCGGCGGCATGGTGGAAGTTGATCTTAACGGAAAGCTCGAAGTGCTTGCCGTGCGAATTGCCCCGGAAGCGATGGAAGGCGGCGACACGGAAATGCTGCAAGACCTTGTGATGGCTGCTTTTTCCAGCGGCCTTGAAAATGTTAAAGAAGCGATCGGTAGTGAAATGGGATCAATGGCCGGCGACATGGGCATTCCCGGCCTGACAGGTTTTCCCGGCGCTGGTTTTCCGGGGTGAGTATGAAACAGGGGGCAGCATGAGCGGCGCTAACGCCCTTGACCGGATGGTTGCGCTGTTTTCAAAACTCCCCGGTGTGGGGAAAAAAAGCGCGGGCCGCATGATGTATCACATTCTTGACGGTGATCCATCCTATGCCCGCGCACTGGCAGATGAACTCGCTAATTTACATCAGGCGATCAGGCGCTGTGGCATCTGCGGCGGTTTTACCGAAACTGACCCATGTCCGGTTTGTTCCGACTCCAGCCGCGATCATTCAATTATCTGCGTGGTTGAACGCGCTCAGGATTTACGCATTATCGAAGAGTCCCGTGAATTCCACGGTGTCTTTCATGTGCTGGGCGGCCTCATCGCGCCGCTGGAAGGAGTCGGCCCCGGCGATCTTTCCATCGGCAAACTCATTGCCCGCCTTAAAGGCGATTCCAACAGCGCCGGTCAGTCCGCGCCAACTGTCAAGGAACTGATCCTCGCCCTCAACCCAACTGTCGAAGGTGATACCACCGCCCTGTATCTGCAAAAACTGCTCAAGGATTTTCCGGTGGAAGTAACCCGCCTCGCATCGGGCCTCCCTGTTGGCGGTGATCTGGAATACACCGACCGCCTTACCCTGTCGCGGAGTTTCCGGGGACGGGTAAGGGTATGATATAATACCAAGGATAGAATATGCGTAAATTATACAAATACCCTTGGTTGATTGTCGCGGTAATTGCCATTATCACCGTGTTCTTCGCACTCCAACTTCCCCGTGCGGAGTTGGACAATAATAACCTCCGCTTTGTGCCGCCTGATGATCCGGCCCTTGAAACATCCCGCTGGATAGACGATAACTTTGGCAGTTCATTGTTTATTCTGGTGGGGCTGGAACGGAAATACGGCACCGTTTTTGACCGCGATTTTTTAAACTGCATACGGGAATATACGCATACGATTCAAGAAATACCCATTGTCAAAGATGTTACATCCCTGATGAGCGCCGATTACATTACATCAAGCGACGATGCCATTATTGTGGAAAAACTCGTGAGCGATGATTTTTCCGGCTCCCCTGAAGAAATCGCCGAACTGAAACGCCGCTTGCTTTCATGGGACATGTATGATAGAGCGCTGTTTTCCGATGACTTTTCCGCGACACAAATTCTGGTTTCGCTGACCATAGAAGCCGACGCGGCGACCTCGAAGGAAGTCACCGAGCATTTTCTCCGCATAAGGGACATTGCGCGGGAAACTTTCAGCCCCCTTGCCACGGTGTACGTTACCGGAATACCGATAATTGCCGCCACCGTTAATGAGGCGATGAATGCCGATCTTAAATTACTGGTACCGCTGGTAGTACTGGTCGTGTTGGTAGTGCTGTTTTTTTCATTTCGCGCCTTTACGCCGATGGTATTGCCCCTGCTTACCGTCCTTATTGCGACGGTCTGGTCGGTGGGGGCAATGCCGCTCTTTGGGATAAAGCTTTCGGTAATTTCCACGGTACTGCCGGTAATACTGATTGCGGTGGGCAGTGCTTACGGCATCCATGTGGTTACCCATTACCTTGCCGGGTACAAGGCGGCTCAAGACCGTGACACGGCAATTACTCGTGATGGACACCGCGAACTGGTCATCGCCGTAATGATGAAAATGCGCCGACCCGTTTTTATAACCGCGTC
>JAIRUN010000042.1 GCA_031254365.1 Treponema sp.
TCCTGCACTACCCCGTCTTTCATCGGTACGTTAAAGTCAACGCGCATAATCACGCGCTTGCCTTTTAAATCAACTGATTTGACAGTCTTTATCATTGTTTGCTCCCTATTTCTTGCTGTCAATAAACTTCAGCAGATCTACTACCTTGTTTGAATAGCCCCATTCGTTGTCGTACCAGGAAACGACCTTGAAAAAGCGTTTTTCGCCCTTGAGGTTGTTCTGGAGGGTTGCAAGGCTGTCATAAATTGAGGTGTGTTCATTATGTATGATGTCGCTGGAGACGATTTCGTCTTCGCAAAAGAGCAGTATACCTTTCAGGTAGGTGTCCGCGGCTTTTTTCAAAGCGGCATTAATTTCCTCGATAGAGGTGTCTTTTTCGCTACGGAAGGTCAGGTCAACCACGGAGCCGGTGGGTGTGGGAACGCGGAAGCTCATGCCGGTAAGTTTGCCTTTGGTGGCGGGAAGAACCTCGCCAACGGCTTTCGCCGCGCCGGTTGTGGAAGGAATGATGTTGATAGCCGCGGCCCGTCCGCCGCGCCAGTCTTTCTGGGAAACGCCGTCCACGGTTTTTTGGGTGGCGGTGTACGCGTGGATTGTGGTCATAAGACCGGTTTCGATGCCAATGCCTTCTTTGAGCAGTACAGAAACCACCGGCGCGAGACAGTTGGTGGTGCAGCTCGCGTTGGAGACGACCTGGTGCTTTGACGAATCATATTCGTTCTGGTTGACACCCATGACGATGGTTTTGATGGGCTTGGAATCATCGCCCGATTTGCCCGGTGCGGAAAGGATAACTTTCTTCGCCCCGGCGGCAATGTGACCGTAGGCTTTTTCGCTGTTATAGATACCGGTACATTCGATTACATATTCGATGCCCAGGTCTTTCCACGGAAGCTGGTCCGGGGAGAGGCCCTTGCCGGACAGACATTTGATTTTGTGACCGTTGATCACCAGAACATCAGCGCCATCGACACCAATGTCGGCCTTCATTTTGCCCTGAGTTGAGTCGTATTTTAACTGATACGCAAAGTAATTTGCATCAGTGGAAATATCAACCACCGCTACCACGTCAATTTTGTCTTTCCCAAGCAGATTCTGCCCTACCAGAGCCTGGAACACCAGGCGGCCAATGCGCCCAAAACCATTAATTGCTACTTTCATAAGTTTCCTCCATTTCGAGTGTATTTTCGTTCCAATGAACTGTCTATATATTATGGTAAGAAAGGGATTTAGTCAATGGCTGTTTCAGCAGCACAGGCCCGCGCCGATTGCGGTGGTATATTCCGCGTCTTTTGGATAGATAAACTCAATGCCGTACAGGGCGGTAATATCCGCAAGCACTTGCTGCCCGATCTGGTTGCTGCTGCCGTTGCCGGTAACAATAACCCGTTTGGTATCCCTCGCTCTGGCGGCAAACACGGAAAGCATCCCGATTACCTGATACACCATGTTGAGAATCGCAAGGGCAATGTCGCCGCTTGAGGCATTGTCCAGCATTTTGCCGAAATTGGCGGCGGTGGTCTGCTTTCGCAAAAAACTGATGTCCGTGTCCATAATATCTTCCAGCAGCAGATCAACCTGATTCAAGTTCCCTGCCGCGGCAAGTTCCATAATTCCTGAAAATTCGGCGGTGGGCAGGAGTTTTTTCGCCAGCCCAAGTATCGTGCCGCCGCCCACGCCTGAGCCGCCAAAGTGGGAAATTCCCCGCCCGCTCGCTTCGATGATCGCCGTGCCGGTTCCCACATTGGTGATGATGATATTGTCCATGCCCGACAGAAACATCCCCCCGGTTCCGATGGCTTTAATCTCATCAACCCTGCTCGTTGGAATGTCAAAAATATTATTTTTTATTCTGGAAGCGCCAACACCGGTGATCCTTATCCCTTCAACAGCGGAAATGTTGATTCCGTTTTCAAGAATCATTTTTCCAAACGCGCCGGTAGCGGCAGTGATTGCGTCTGAAGCCTTGACTTTGATCTTCCTCGTAAATTTTCCGTCCTCAATGGAAACTGCTTTTGTAGTAGTAGCGCCAACATCAATTCCGATTATCATCATTAAACCTTCTTTACCATAGTTTGGACGGATATACGCCTGCCGCGGTTAGTTCTTCCATTTTTTGTATAGCCGCTTGCCGGTCCTCCTGATAGGTAACGCCGAACCAGTCCGAATTGGCCTTCAGAGCCTTGATCCTGATGATCCCCCGCCTGATAAACTGATCCGCGGCCTTTGGAATAAAACATTCGCTCTTGATCCGGCCCGGAATATCTTCGGCAAAGTTTTTAAGAAAATCATCAAAATAATTTTTAAACTCAGGGAGAATAGTTTCCGGAAATCCCCAAAAATTCATCGAGACCGGAGTATCAGGGGCAAGTTCACGGATGGAACCATCGGGATTGGTATTAAAAATGCGTCCGCCTTCGCCTTCTGTAGAAGGCACTTTTTCAATAGCAGTAAGTTCCTCAACTGACACCAGATAATCGTCTGTAACTTCGCACACACCGCGGGCAACGGTTCCCTGTATGCTGAGTGTCTTCTCAAGCTGATACGGCACTATCGCAGGCTCGGCGAAGCTGGGGCCGCGCAGGTGCTGACCGATAACGGCAAACGCCTCACGTCCGTAAAAATCATCAGCGTTCAACACGGTAAACGGCGCGTCAATTTTATCCGCGGCGCAGAGCAGCGCGTGTCCAGTACCCCAGGGCTTGGTTCGTCCCGCTTTTTGCGCCGCCTGAAAAATGTTTAGGGGAATCATGCTGTCCGGGTCCTGAAAAGCCAGTTCCCAGCGAACCTTTGAACCCATTCGGGCAAGCACCAGTTCCCGAAAATCTTTTTCGATATCGCGGCGGATGATAAACACCACTTTCTCAAAACCCGATCTAAGCGCGTCATACACCGAATAATCCAGCAGCACCTCGCCGTTTTTTCCAATCCTGTCCATCTGCTTGAGACCGCCATAGCGGCTCCCAATACCCGCTGCCAGCACTACCAGTATAGGCCCTTTCATATTTTCTCCTGAATTCTACTATAGCTGACCCATGAGAACTTGTCAAAATCAACCGAAGCTGTTTTGGCCCAGACAGCGGAATCTATCGAGGGGAAGAATGTATCGCCGTCATAACTGCGGTGTATGAGCGTAAGCTCCATTGTATGCGCCAGTGGAATCGCTTCGCGGTAAATCGAAGCGCCGCCGCAGATAAAAACTTTTTGATATGCGGCGCAATGCTCAATGGCGGCGCTCAGAGAAGAACAGATTATTACTTCGGTTGATTCTGCCGCGCCGGGTGAAACCACATCAGCGTCTTTCATACTTCGTGAAACGATGATATTACGCCGCCCCGGTAAGGGACGCTTCGGCAGGGACTCCCATGTTTTTCTGCCCATGATACAGGGCCAGCCTTTGGTCAATTCCTTAAAATGAGCCATGTCTTCTTTGATTGACCAGGGCAGCGCGTTGTCCTTTCCGATAACAAGATTTTCCGCCATCGCGGCGATGATGATAATTTCCGGCCCGTTCCGCATTGTTCAGTCCTATGCGCGCTTACACGGCAATGTCGAATTTGATCGCCGGATAGGGATCGTAATTTTCGATAACCGTGTCTTTATAATGCCAGTCAAAAATCGAAATGAATTGTCCGGTTGTGATCTTCGGCAATGCGCGTGGCTGGCGCTCAAGCTGAACGCGGATTGCGTCAATATGGTTTACGTAAATATGCGTATCGCCCAAAAAGCCGATGAGTCTGCCTTCACCCAAGCCCGCTTCCTTTGCCAAAAGGTGGAGCAGGCAGCCGTAACTGGCAATGTTAAACGGCAGTCCCAAGGCGACATCCACCGAGCGCTGGTTCCACAAAAGGTTAAGCCTGTTGTCAATTACCGTTACCTGAAACGCGTAATGGCAGGGCGGCAGGGCCATGCGGCCCAGGTCAAGCGGATTCCATGCGCTGACGATCATGCGCCGGTTATCAGGGTCTTTTTTCAGGGTTTCAACCAGCCGCCGCAGTTGATCCACGCCCTTCCCTTCCGGCGCACTGTTATGCGAAACATAGTCCGCGCCGAAATTGCGCCACTGCCAGCCGTAAACCGGCCCCAGTTCCCGTTCCGCCATCATCCTGGCTTGAGTCTCTGCGTCATTAGCGTAGGGAACCGCGTCAGGGCTGCACCATTCATCCCATATATGGTTGTTCTGCGCTATCAGCCATTCCTTGTCGGTGATGCCCCGGATAAAGAATTCCAGTTCAGATGCAACCAGCCGGAAGGGGACTTTTTTTGTGGAGAGGAGGGGAAAACCCTCAGCCATATCATGCTCGAACATGGCCCCGGCAATACTCAGCGCGTCAACGCCGGTCCGATTCTGCTTGCGGAAGCCACGGTCAAGAATCGTTTGTACTATATCAAGATACGTTTTCATTTATCACCTGAATGGGCATTATATACCGGTCTGATAAAGTAATGAAGATACCCTGGGGCAAGCCGCGATTACTGTCATTCAGCCTGTTTTGTTTCCGGCAGCTTGCCGTTCTGCCGGTAACTCCACCAGGAATTTTCCGAAAAAATCAGGTGATCCAGAAAATGGAGCCCAAGAATTTCCGCAGCCGAATGGAGGCGGAACGTAATTTCATCATCTTCAGGAGAGGGCTGCAAGCGCCCCGAAGGATGATTATGGGCAACAACAAATGCCGCCGCCCGGTCCTGGATAATGTCCGCAAATACTTCGCGGGGATGCACAATAGTCCGGTTCACAAGGCCAATAGTTACTACCCGGACTGCCAGCGCTTCATGGGCTCCATTCAGGGAAATGCTGATGAAACACTCCTGCTTGCGGCTGGCGTAATGCCGGACAATCGCGAAAATTTCAGAAGGATGTCTTATCAGCGTACCTGAATATCCCCAGCGCCGCCGGCCAAATTCCAGCATGGCCGCCACCACACTCGCCTTGGCTTCTCCCATACCTGACAGGCGGGAAAACTCCTCAACCGGAGGTATGTCCGTATGATTATCTAAAAGTTCCATCAGTTCTTTCGCCAGTTCTGTCACATTCTTGCCCTGTATCCCCGTGTTGAGGATAATCATCAACAGTTCTGTATCTGAAAGCACAGTCGGCCCTTTGCTGAGCAGCCGTTCTCTGGGACGCTGATCAGGGGGCAAATCCCGCAGGTCCCTGGGGATGTTCTTCCCGCCAGGATACCTGACTTGTGATTCGGCAAAGCAATCAGGATAGCGTACATTCATAATCCTTATATGGTTTCAGGATGCGGGGCGCTTTAACAGATTGGAAAAAAACCGCCGCTACTTTATGGTCCATCTGTCGTATTGCTTGCTGTACGCAATATCTGATTTGAGTTCGCCAATAGGTATCCACTGAATCAGGAAAGAAACCTCATTGTTCATCTCATAGGTATTGCCCTTCCGGTAAGGCGACATGGTAATACCCAGCTTCGCGTTCCAGTCCCCCATGTGATGGGTTGCGGTAAGATTGAAGTTTTTCATTTTGAATGAGGACTGCCGCCTGAGACTGTCATCATCAAACCTGAAAGAATTGAACAGGTCGGTAAACATATTATAATCACCATCACGGAGTTCAGCGGGAAGATGGCTAAACATGGGGAGATCCTTGAAGTACCAGTAAATATTCGCGTTCTCCGATCTGGTAGACAGAGACAAATCAAGAAATTTGCTGATCCCAAGAGTAAATCCCAGCGACAAAGAAAAACTGGAACTGGTACAGCGCTGTAAATCCAAAAAGAGCCGGGAATCTATGTTAACTGAAAAATCCAGCCGTTTATCCCAGAGTTCTTTCTGGGCGAATGTCTTCTTATAAGTCAGGGTCAAATCTCTGGGTTTGATGGAAGGCTCCCCAGAAGCCGCCTCCCATGAACCAGAACCAGTACCATCAGGTTTAAATTCATACCCCTGCATATAGGTAGCGGCAAAAACCGCAGCCAATCCCCATTGGGAAAGATTCAGCGTCGTAGTGATGGAAGAGAATCCATCTTTTCTGTCTCTTTCCTCATCACCTACCCTTACTTTATTTCCATTCCCCCATTCCCAGACCATATAGTGTGTCAGGGAACCAAAAGTTCCAAAACGAAACGTCTCGGTAAGGTAGAACGGTCCAAGGGACTGATCTTCATCTTCATGGGGAAAAAGGATTCGCATACGGGCGTTGGTCTCTGTGATCCAAATTCTGAAAGTCGCGTCACTTGTAATTGCGGGATCTCTGGGGGGCAGTTCGGAAGCTAAGGTAAAAGTCTGAATCTTATCCATTATTGAAGCGGATATTTTCGTTGAAAGCTGATGACTATCAATTTTTTCTTTAGTCCATTCTCCGTATTCCATTTCCCATTCCGGCTTGTCCTCATTCATGGTGACAAAATTTGATCGTACCGCAAGTCCTCTCAAGCTGTACTCCAAACTTGATTGGCTAAATATCGCGTTATGGTACAGGGGCCTGAAAGAAGCGGTATAATTATATGAGGTAGCAAAAAACGACTGACTGTACTGCTGCCTGTAAATATCATTTATTTTTTGGGGATCCGGGTCTCCATTGACATCAAGATAATCGGCGGCTTCTTCATTGAGATAACCGTACTGCCGCCAGGAGCCGTTACCGGAAAAAGTAAAGGTACTGCTGTATAACCCTTCGGTATGCCCCAGCTTCAGGCTGGTATTGGCCTCGCCCCTGAAAATGGACAAAACAGATTGTACATCGCTCCAGTCAATGTCATTGTATCCTCCCCAGGGGGTAGAGTTAAATTTCAGTTCTGTGGCACTGGCCGGGGCAAAAAGGTAATCTACTGTAAAATTTGTTGTGCCGTTTTTCAAAATATCAAAACGCTGGGTCAATGCCGGCGGCGACAGTGGATCTGTAGTCCCTGTGTTTTGCTCTGTTTCAGCTTCCTCTGTCTCCCAGGGAGAGCGGGGAACACCGATATTTTTGAAAAGATCAGCCGGCTCTGATTCTTCTGTATTAGCATTGCTCTGGTTTGAAGTGCCGTCTGATCCTATCTTGAGAGGCGTTCCCGAAATTGAGCCGTTAACTGAGTAAAGGGTCCATGTGTCAGGAAAGAAAAAATCCCGCGACGGGGAATACTGCTGTATACCGGCAGGCATTAAACTCTGTGTTTTCTGTCTGAACGAGACGGTACTGGTAATATTGCTCAATGAAATGCTGGAAATATAGGGCCTCATATCGGGATATTTTGGATTCAAATTTCCGGTAAGCTGCCAGGAATACGTACCCACCTGGTTGCTTGTTGCCGTATCTTCTTCAAAGGCAGCCCCCTGCTGAATCATGTTAACCCAGTCCATTTCTTCGGTACGATTCAAAAAATCCCGGTCAACCCAGGGATCAGAATAATACGGAATATTCCATGACAGTCCGCCGTATTTTCCGCTGACGGAGCTGTTCATTGTGAGACGATACCGGAAAGGTACATCCAGAGACAAAAAATTGGACCTGTTCCAGTCGCTGAGTTCTTCATGGGCAGGATCAAAGGGCGTATATCCATTCCCGACCGGCATAATGGTACGTGAAAAACCAAGACCAAGACTGAGAGAGGTAGCGCCCCAAATGCCCTTCTTTGGCATAGTCATATCCATCCCAAGATAGCCGCCCAGATTGGAATAATAATCCACCATTGCTTTTAAGGTCGTTTCATTCTTATCAACAACTTTTTTTCCGGTACTGCGCAGGAATAAACCCTCTCTTTTTTTTTCCATATCGTTTGAGTTGCCCAGAATCTTCGTTAATGAACTCTGGGACGAACTGCTTGCGCGGGGTCTTCCCAAAATATAGCTGGTAGTCTGCGCGAAAGTACCCTCCCGCGAACGGAAACCGAGTACCGGATGAAGTATCATCTCATCAGCCGGATAATAAAAAAACGGGATATATAAAACCGGAATCTCCCCAACCTTGAGCAGCGCGTTCAGGACGGCAAAATCAGAGCCGGGAAGCAGCCAGACCCTTGACGCATCCAGCGACCATAATGATTCCGGATCTTTGGCATTGCTGATGGTTGCCTTGTTGAGAATCGTCACTTCCTCATCATTGCGGGTAATTACAGTCCCCGCAAAAAGATACGTGGTATCATTATTTTGCAGAGAACGTTCAGATACACCACCCAAAAAAATACTTGACCAGTCATCAATATTCACCGTGATGGAATCGCCCCTGAACGTTTCTATCGTATCTCCGCTTTCCTTTATGTACTCAACCTCGCCGGAAGCGGTAATAATATTCCTGCTGCGGTTAAAAAGAATTTCCCATGCTTTGATCCGGTGTATAGCGTCTCCATCCTTCAAACTCACCTGTACATCGCCGATTAATCTGGCATATTCTTCATTTACCGCTTCGATCTTGAAATATTCGGTACTGCGGGCAGATTCAACCGTGATAATTTTTCGTTTATCATCACCCGACTCTGTTCCCTGTTCACGAATTTCAAAATATCCCCTGAGCCGTTTGGCAAGATCAGCGCTGGTTCCTCCTTCAGAAAGACCAAGACTCCTGCACCATGCGGCAAGCTCTGGCAGAGTTGAGGTTGTTATTTCCCTGTCAATGCGTCTTTGCTCCGGAGTCATCTCTGCGGGAACCGCAGGAGCTGCGGGAGCCGCAGAGGTTTCTTGAGTTTCTTCCTGTTTTTCACTCAGGCTTTCTTCGGGGGCCGGATCTTCCTGGATAAAATCCGCAACTCCTCCGTTGTTTTCTTCGGAGGCCGGAGCTTCCTGAGCGTATAACACAGAAAAATGAACAAAAAAAAGAAAAAGCGGCAATAACAGTAATACGAATAATCTACTGTTTTTCATTTCTGTCCGGATGAACGTCCTTTTCGTTTACCGGCGGGTTTGTCCCGCCCGGCGGGCTTGTCCCG